>DAOWGY010000044.1 GCA_030641695.1 Gammaproteobacteria bacterium | reverse complement strand
GACGAGCCTGTTGTCCTTCATGACCGGGTAACGGCGAAAACTGGACTGCATGAACAACTCTGCGAGATCAATGATGCTCATATCGGCATCGACCGTTTGTACGTCCTTCGTCATCAGTTCTCGAACCGGACCGCCCGGCTCGCCATGGTAGGCAGCCGTCAACACGACTTTGAGACAGTCAAACTCCGACAACATGCCTACCAATGTGCCGTGATCGTCGACCACGGGCGCACCGGCTATGTGGTGGTTGACGAGTTCGTGGATCGCATCGAGTACATCGGTATCCGGAGTGAACGTCAGGAGCTTGCCCGACATGTAATCTTTGACCTGAATTGGCTTGACCGCCATGTTCTTATCCCCTAGCTCTCTGCTCTTCGCCGACAGTTACCGCTGCACAGCTCACAACCGCCACCATTGAGCCCGCCGCAGCTGCCCTTGATCGGATCGCGGCCGGCCATCACTCCAACTGCCATCGCAGTAACGACGCATATGATAATGACGAAACTAAACAGCAGGGTAATCAGCAGATTCATAGCCCCAGGACCTCCGTCGCGAACAGCGAGGACATGCGTTCCTCGAACTCGTTACCCAACCGTAACAGGAAGAAAGCGGCGATGCTCTCCTGCTCCGCGAGTTTCAAGCCGTCATCCGGACCGAGTACCAGCAATGCCGTTGCAGCGGCATCCGCAAACGCGGCGGAGTCAGCGACAACAGTGACCGACGCGCCGTTGTGCGAAACGGGGTATCCCGTGCGTGGGTCTATCGTATGTGAGTAGTGCGTACCGTCGTGTTCAAAGTAATTGCGGTAGTCGCCCGAGGTCGCCATTGCCGTGTTCGTCAGTCGCACGACAGTCCGTACCGTCCGCGCAGTGCGTGTCGGTGTCTCGATAGCGATGGCCCAGAGTTCGCCCTTCGCGTTCGATCCACGCATGCGCAGCTCGCCACCGATCTCGACGAGATAGTCGGGCAACGCCCTGGCGTCCAGCAATCCGGCGACGCTGTCGACGCCGTGGCCCTTGGCGAACGCCGACAGGTCAACATAAACACCGGCGGTCTCTTTGCGCAGTGCCGGCATCGCACAGTCCACATGCAGCTTCGCGTAGCCGGTATTGGTCATCGTGGCGGCGACCTGTTCTTCGCTCGGTGGTTCCTGCACGGCTCCCGGTGGACCGAATCCCCATAAGTTGACGAGCGGCCCTACGGTCACATCGAAGGCGCCATCAGAAAATTGGCTGATGACCTGAGCAGCTTCGACCGCGTGACAAAAATCCGGCGAAACCTCAATCCAGCCGACGTCAGTGCTCGCGTTGAATTGCGCCAGTTCCGAATCATCGCGATACGTGGACATTGTCAGGTTGATCGCATCCAGGGTGCTTTCGATGTCTTGCCGCAATGTAGCGAGGTCGAGCTCGGCCGGAGGTGCGACGACCTTGACGCTGAATGTCGTGCCCATCGTCGACCCGACCAGTTCCTGCACAGGCCGCTCGTAGGACGAATCTCCGCAAGCACCGAGTGTGAGCAACAAGGCCGCGGGAACAAAAAGAACGGGAACCGCCCTCACATCTGTCACCCGCCGAAGTCGTCCAGCAAGATGTGGTCGCTGGTAACGCCGAGATCTTCGAGCATTGCGATGACGGCCGAATTCATCATCGGCGGCCCGCAAATGTAGTACTCGCAATCCTCGGGCGCCGGATGCTCGGCAAGGTACTCATCGAGCAGAACTTTGTGAATGAAGCCGACGTAGCCTTCCCAGTTGTCCTCGGGCAGCGGCTCCGACAGGGCGATGTTCCAGTTGAAGTTGTCGTTTTCCGCGGCAAGAGCGTCGAATTCGTCGACGTAAAACGTTTCTTTCAGACTGCGTGCGCCATACCAGAACGTCATCCTGCGGTTCGTGTGAATGCGCTTCAACTGGTCGAAGATATGCGCGCGCATCGGCGCCATACCTGCGCCGCCGCCGATGAACACCATCTCATTGTTCGTGTCTCTTGCGAAGAACTCGCCGAACGGTCCGGACACTATCACTTTGTCGCCGGGCTTCAGGCCGAAAATAAATGAGGAAACGATGCCAGGTGGAATCTTGTCATCGGCCCCGGGTGGCGGCGTCGCGATCCTCACGTTGAGTTTCACCAGCCCTTTCTCGAGCGGATAACTCGCCATCGAGTATGCGCGCATCGTTTCGCTTTTCACGTGCGACTCGTAGCGCCACAGTCGAAAGTGATCCCACTCGTCGCGGAATTGTTCGTCGATATCGAAGTCCTCGTACTTGAGGTCATGCGGCGGGCACTCGATCTGTATATAGCCGCCGGCGCGGAAGTCCATTTCCTCGCCCTCTGGAAGCTTCACGACGAATTCCTTGATGAAGCTCGCCACGTTATTGTTCGAGACGACTTCGCACTCGTATTTCTTGACGCCGAAGACTTCGTCGGGCACCTCGATACGCATATCCTGCTTCACAGCCACCTGGCAAGACAGGCGGTGATGTTCGGCGGCTTCGCGCTTGTTGATCATCGACGTTTCCGTTGGCAGGATTGCACCGCCGCCAGACAGGACACGCACACGGCATTGCCCACAGGTGCCGCCGCCGCCGCAGGCCGAGGCGATGAGAATGCCTTCGTCGGCAAGGCCCTGCATGAGCTTGATGCCGACCGGCATCGCAAGTTCCTTGTCATCGTTAACGATGACGGACACGCGCCCGCTTGAGACGAGCCTCGAGCGCGCAGCGAGGATAATGAAAACGAGGACGAGGATGATCGCCGTAAACAGCGCGATGCCGACGCCGATTTCTGTGGCAACCGTTGCGCTCAAAGCTGAATCCCCGACAATCCCATGAAACCGAGCGACATCAAGCCAACGATGATGAAGGTGATGCCGAGACCCTGCAGCCCGTCCGGCACATCGCTGTAGCGCAGCTTTTCACGAATACCGGCCAGCGCAATCAGGGCAACGGCCCAGCCGAAGCCACTGCCGAGCCCATACGTGACGCTCTGAGCAAAGTTATACTGGCGTTCGACCATGAACAGCGAGCCGCCGAGGATTGCGCAGTTCACGGTAATGAGCGGCAGGAAGATGCCGAGCGCGTTGTACAGCTTCGGGAAATGCCGGTCGAGCGTCATCTCCAGTATTTGCACGAGCGCCGCAATAACGCCGATGTAGGACACGAGGCCGAGAAAGCTGAGATCGATGTCGGGCAGTCCGGCCCAGGCAAGCGCCCCGGCGCTCAACAAGTAGTGGGATATGAGGTAGTTCACGGGCACCGTGACTGCCTGCACGGCAACAACGGCGAGTCCCAGACCGATTGCTGTCTCGACACGCTTCGAGATGGCCAGGAACGTGCACATGCCGAGGAAAAACGTCAACGCCAGGTTTTCGACGAATGCGGCCCTGATGAACAGGTTGATGTACTGCTCCATCAGATCACCTCGGTACGGTGCACTTCATGAATCTGGTACTCGGGCTTCTCGACCTGTTTCGGTCGCGCCGTCCGTATGACCCAGATCAGGAGGCCGATGATAAAAAATGCGCTCGGCGGCAACAGCATCAGGCCGTTGGCCTCGTACCAGCCGCCATTACCGGTGAGCGGAAGAATCTCGAAGCCCATCAAGGAGCCTGCACCGAACAATTCACGGACCGTTGCGACGGCGAGCAGCACAATACTGTAGCCGAGCCCGTTGCCGATACCGTCGAGAAAACTCATGCCGATGCCGTTGCTCATGGCGAAGGCCTCGGCTCGTCCCAGGATGATGCAGTTGGTGATGATCAGGCCGACGAATACGGAGAGTTGTCGTGAGGTCTCGAACGCGTAGGCCTTCAGCATCTGGTCAACGACGATGACGAATGATGCGATGATCGTCATTTGCACGATGATGCGGATGTTGTTCGGAATGCGGTGACGGATACTGCTGATCGCGGCGCCCGACAATGCCGCGACGCTGGTCAGTGCGATACACATCATCAATGCTGGCAACAACGACGTCGTTACAGCCAGTGCCGAGCAGATGCCCAGCACCTGCAGTGTGACCGGGTTGGTGTCGATGAGCGGATCGATCAGGACTTTGCGTGCCTCAGCCATCGCCATTCGCCTCATTGGAAATTGTCTCGAGATAGGGCCCGAAGCCATGCGGCCCAACCCAGTACTGAATCAGTTTGGTCACGCCGTTGCCCGTCAGCGTCGCACCCGACAAACCATCGACCTGATAAATCGCGTCAGGCCCGGGTTGCGCCTTGCCGCGCACGACTTCGATGCGCGTGTTGCCCGTGTCGTCGTAAAGCAGCCGGCCCGGCCACTGTTCGAGCCAGTTCGGCTTATCGATCTGATCGCCGAGCCCCGGCGTTTCCGCGTGTTCGAAAAACCGCAGTCCACGCACCGTGTTGCCGTCCGCCTCGACCGACAGGTAGCCGTACATGGTCGACCACAGACCTGCACCGTGCACGGGCAGAATGATCTGCTCGATGACATCGCCCTGTTTCACGATGTAAACGGGTGCATAGATCGCGCGTCGGCGGAGCCCGGCTATGTCGAAATCACTCGGAATCGCGACACTCAGCTTCGGATCATTGGTGGCAGCCTTGGCGTCGAAGGTCTGCGCATCCAGGTCTTCGACATAGCCACCGGTCTCGAGATCGACGAGGCGCGCGTCGATCTCGTTGAAAAGGGCCTCGATGTCGGCGTCGGGCTCGTAGAGCCCCGCCACCTCGAGCACGATGCGTTGCCGGAATTCGTTCTTGTTCTTTTCCTGCACCGGTCCCAACACGACTGCAGCTGCGGAGACCAGCACCGAGCAAACGAGGCTTACGCCAATGGCGACGAACAGTGTATTTGCAATACTGTCGCGCGAGAATCGGGGTTTCTTCTCGTTAGCCAGTGCGTTTCAACCTGCGTCTGATATTCGAGCGAATCACGAAGTGGTC
>DAOWGY010000213.1 GCA_030641695.1 Gammaproteobacteria bacterium | reverse complement strand
GTCATCAGTAAAGTTTCGGACCTGGCCGACTGGCATTCACCGCTGGCGGATGGCCGCGGGCGCGGCATCGCTGCCTGCTACGACCAGGGTGCCTGGGTGGCGGAGGTCGCGGAAGTATCCGTCCGCGACCGCCGGCTGCAAGTAGATCGTATCGTCGCCGTAGTCGACTGCGGCCTGGTCATCAATCCGCAGGGCGCGGAAAATCAGGTGCAGGGCGCCATAGTCGACGGTTTGAGCGCTGCATTGATGGGCGAGATCACGGTGACGGACGGCGTCGTCGACCAGAGCAACTTTCACGATTACCGCCTCTGCCGCATGCAGCAGATTCCGGAAATCGACGTTCACTTCGTAGCTAGCGACGACGATCCAAGAGGGCTCGGTGAACCGCCCTTGCCGGCAGTAGCGCCGGCGATCTGCAACGCGATATTCGCCGCCACCGGGCAGCGCGTGCGTGAGTTACCGCTGCAGAAGCATTTCTCCGTCTGACGACGCCGCCACTATGCTCGCGTCCAGCGGTCAACCAACGCAGCTGCCGAAATCTGCCCCAGGAGGTTCACCCCCGATCGCATCATATCGGGAATGCGGTCGATGCCGAGCAAGATGGCGAGCCCTCCGATGGGCACGCCGACTGCGTCCAGTGCCGGCGCCATCGTCATGACGCCCGACGAAGGTACGGGCGCAACCGTGAGCGATACGAGAAATGTCGCGAGCATGGCGGCGCCGATCATTGCTGCCGGAATCGGGACGTCGTACAGGTAAGCAAGAAATACGATTGCCGCACCCTGAAACAAGGCACTACCGGGCCTGTGCATGGAGGCGCCGAGTGGCACGAGCAGGTCCGCGATCGTCTCCGACACCTTGAGGTTTTTCGTCGTCTCCTCGAGCGTTACGGGTATCGCCGCTGCCGTGCTTGTTGTCGACACCGCAACGGACACCGCGCCCACGGTTCCGCCGAGAAATTTTGCCGGACCGATGCGCGTCGCAAGCCAGACCAGTGGCAACGTGACCACCGACAAAAAAATGACGAGGCCAATGAACACACAGGCAATAAAGATCGCGAGACTTTGTACCAGGTCCCAGCCCAGTTGTGCCGTTACCGGCGCCGCAAGCCCGAAGACACCGATCGGAGCCGTGTACAGGATCCACCACACCAGTTTGATCAGTGCTTCGCTGGCGTCGTCCGCAAACGTGATCAATCGCTCGCGGCGTTCTGTTGCGAGCGTTCCGGTTGCGGCAGCGACAAGCGCCGTAAACACGATCAACGGCAGGATCGTGCCCGCACTCGCAGCCGCAAAGGGATTCGCGGGCACCAGGCTGACGAGGAAATCAACGATGCTCTGCAACTCGGGAATGGTGGTTGCTTCGGTCTGCGGCATGTCGATATCGTTCGCAAACTGCAGGCCGACTTTCATCGTCGCCATACCGATGGCGATCGCCGGAATCAGGGTAATCCAGTAGTACGCGATCGTCAGACCGCCGATTCGACCGAGCTTTCGAGGGTCACCTAGCCGCGCGATGCTCGTGAAAATCACCAGCACGACCAGCGGAATCACGACCATGCGAATCGCGTTCATGAAGATTGTGCCGAAAGGCGCCGAGCCGCTGGCAATTGCCAGCAACCACTCGTTGCCTGTTGCCGATGCCAGCAACCCGACAATGAGTCCGAGGGCAAGTCCGGCCGCTATCGCGAGGTGCAGCATCCGAGCTCCTGAAATACTTCCGCCGGAGCTTACCGCATAAGTACTACCGCGACACGCCAGCCGACTTCAGGGCGCTCACACAAAGAGCGACATGTTCGGGCGTGCTGGATGCGCCCATCAGTCCGATGCGCCAGATCTTCCCGGCCAGCGGTCCGAGTCCGGCACCGATTTCCAGGTTGAACTCGTTCAGGAGATGGCTTCTGACTTCGGCATCGTCTATTCCGTCGGGAATGCTGACCGAGTTGAGCTGTGGCAGCCGATACTCCTCCGCCACGATGAAATCGAGTCCGATCGACTCCAGTTCCGCGCGCAGCAGTTGGTGGTTATCGGCATGCCTTTTCCAGGCGTTCTCGACGCCTTCACGCTTCAATATCTCGAGAGCGGCATGCAGCGCATACAGAGCATTGACGGGTGCAGTGTGGTGATAGGCACGCTTCGCGCCGCCTCCCCAATAGCCGGTCAGCAGGTTCATATCGAGAAACCAACTTTGCGGCGGCGTCGAACGTTGCTTCAGCTTCGCCATTGCCTGCTCGCCAAACGATACCGGTGACAGTCCCGGCGGCGCCGACAAGCATTTCTGGCTGCCGGAATAGATGGCATCAATGCCCCAGTCGTCGACGCGCAGTTCAATGCCGCCCAGCGAGGTCACCGCATCCACGATGCTGAGGCAATCGTATTTTTTCGCCAGCGCACACAGAATCTCCGCGTCGGAGCGTGCGCCCGTGGACGTTTCGGAATGAACGAACGCCATGGCAACAGCATCGGGATGCGCTTTCAGCGCATCTTCCATCTTGTCCGGCTCGACCGGCGTCCCCCAGTCGAACTCGACGGCAATAGGTGTCGCGCCACAACGCCTCGCGACCTCGACCATGCGTCCACCGAATACACCATTGACGGCGATGACCACTTCATCGCCGGGTTCCAGAAGATTGACGAAACAGCATTCCATTCCGGCCGAGCCAGGCGCCGATATTGGCAACGTGATCGGGTTCTTTGTCTGAAAAGCGAGGCGCAGAAGCTCGTTGAGTTCGTCCATGAAGCCTACGAAGGCAGGATCCAGGTGGCCGATGGTCGGTTGCGACATGGCCTCGAGCACTTCACGAGAAACATCGGAAGGCCCCGGCCCCATCAGCGTTCGTTTCGGTAACATGCAGTTTTTCTCCGCTCAGGAAATCAGTCCGGTGCGAAGGGTATCACCGTTGCACGTCGCGTTCTTGCTGCGAAACCCTTCGGGTAGCTGTTACTGTTGGTGATCAGTTCGTTGTCGTCAGGACCCGTTTCGATGAGCACCCTGCGCCGATCAAAATCAATCGCGTTTATCCTGTCCGCCCTGCTTTGGGCTCAGTCTGTTTCAGCGGGTGACCTGCTTGTCGAAGGCGGCCGGATTTTTACCGGCCTCACTGACTCGCTGCAGCCGAATGCCGGCATCCTGGTTCGAAACGGCCGCATCGTTGCGATCGGGTCCGTGGCAGAAACGGAGGACATTGAACGTCTGCAACTTGCTGACGACGACACGATTCTTCCGGGCCTGATCGATTTGCACGCCCACTACAAGATCTACATCGATGGCAGGCGCCGCGATGAAACCGTCGCAAATCCCGTCATATACCTGGCGAACGGCATCACGACCACGTTTACTGCAGGGGAACTGAATCCTTACGACATGCTGGAACTAAAACAGGCCATCAATCGTGGCGACCGTATTGGCCCGCGCTTGCTGACTACGGGCCCTTACTTCGGTCCAACGAATCCGAAATGGTCGAAAGACGATACGACTGAAGACGTCTATGCACAGGTAGATAAATGGGCTGCACTCGGTGTAGATGGCTTCAAGGCGAAGCGCGTTACCGCCGCCCAGATGCAAGCCCTGATCGAGCGAGCACATGCACACGGCCTGACGGTCACCGCCCATCTGGACTCCGGGTTCAACGACACGATCAATCCTGCCGACGCAGTGCGCATGGGCATCGATCGTATCGAGCATTTTCATGGCGGCGCATTGCTGCCACCCGAACGCAGCGCCTACGACAGTTTCAAGGAACTGAACCCGAATGACCCGCGGCTAAACGATGTGTTCGACCTGTTCATCGAACACGGCGTGAGTTACAGCGCGACCGTCAGCACCTATGGGCAGGTGGCAAACTCCGACGACGACACCCTGGATATATGCTGCGATCAGTATCGCTATCTGACACCGTACACGCGCCGTATGACGGAACAGGCCGTCATGGATGAGGCGTTTCTTCACACGTTCAACGCAATCTATGAGCGCAAGAAAATAGTGGTCAAACGCTTTTACGATCGTGGTGGAACGATCGTTCTCGGTAGCGATCGTCAGCTGTGGGAAGGCACGGTGCCGGGGTTCGCAGTACATACCGAACTTCGTGTGCTATCGGAAGCAGGTATACCAAATGCCGATGTCCTGCGCATTGCAACAATCAACGGAGCGAGGGCCATCGGCTTCGGCGATCGACTGGGTACTATCGAGGTAGGCAAGCTGGCCGATTTCTTTGTGGTGAAGGGCGACCCACTCGATGACATTACGCGGACTCGAGAGGTTCACACCGTCGTCAGGAATGGCGATGTGTATGATTCGGGCCAACTGCTGGAGTCCGTAGTCGGCAAACTCGGACCGGAAAACGCCGATGGCTGGCCGGACTATTCAGAGGATTATCGGGACTGACCGCAACACGAACAAGAAGATCATGGCCCCCTGGCCCGTTCGAGAAAAACAGCGTCAAGCCCTTTCTTTTGACGCAACACCTGTTATAGTCCCGCCCGTCCTGGCGCACTTCGGTCTGCGCCAATCGCTCCAGCCCAGCAATTCCGCGGGTTCCGGAGCCACCCTTTGAATTTTGCCTGGACCGAAACCTGCGCGGTACATCCCGCATTTGGTCAGGCACCCTGGAGTACCTAAACAATGCTATTTAGCAAACTCGGTCTTATGACCGAATTGCTGCGTGCGGTCGACGAAAACGGGTACCGTGAAGCGGCACCGATTCAGCAGCAGGCAATCCCACTCATTCTGACCGGCGCGGACGTTCTCGCCGGCGCGCAAACCGGTACCGGCAAGACAGCCGGATTTACGTTGCCACTGTTGGACCGCATTCATCGAACCCGCTCGCCCGGGCCGCGTCGCATTCGAGCACTCATCCTGGTGCCGACTCGCGAGCTCGCGGCGCAAGTCAGCGAAAGCGTTCGCACGTACGGACGTCACATGCATTTCAAGTCGGCCGCGATTTTCGGCGGCGTCAGCGCCAGAACGCAAATCGACAAGATTCGTAACGGACTGGATATCGTCATCGCTACACCCGGTCGCTTACTCGACCTCGCACAGCAAAAGGCAATTGATTTATCGTCGGTAGAAATACTGGTGCTGGACGAAGCCGATCGCATGCTCGACATGGGCTTCATTCGTGATATCCGAAAGATATTCAAATTGCTGCCCACGAAACGGCAAACCCTGTTGTTCTCGGCGACGTTTTCCAATGACATCAGAAAGCTCGCGAACGATTTTCTGCATGAACCCACGGAAATTCAGGTCGCGGCCCGCAACAAGCCCGCGGAACGTGTCAGTCAAGTCGTTCACCCCGTTGATAAACGCCGCAAGCGTGAATTGCTTTCACATCATATCGGCAGAAACAACATGGAGCAGGTACTTGTATTTACACGTACCAAGCACGGCGCAAACCGGCTTGCCGGACAGCTGATCGACGACGGCATCAAAGCCACTGCCATTCATGGCAACAAGTCACAGGCTGCGCGTACCCGCGCACTGGCAGATTTCAACGCCGGTAAGGTCCAGGTGCTTGTCGCTACCGACATTGCGGCACGTGGTTTAGACATCGAACATCTGCCGCATGTTGTGAACTATGAACTACCTCATGTTCCTGAAGACTACGTGCACCGAATCGGTAGAACGGCGCGCGCAGGTCGGGAAGGCCAGGCAATGTCCCTGGTATGCGTCGATGAGAGCAAGCTGCTGGTCGAGATTGAACGCCTGCTGAACTTCAAGATTCCGAAGCAAGTTGTTACCGGTTACGAACCTGATCCGCGCATCAAGGCGGAACCGGTCGAGAACGGGCGTCGTCAACGACAAGCGCCCAAGGGTCGGCGTAGCAAGAGCACACAAAACAAACGCAAGGGTGCTCCCGGCAGGCGCCGCAGTGGAGCATCACGACGGAGTGTGGGCTAAAGATCCGGGAATGTCTAAACGATCTCTACCCGCGAATTCGCCATTGCTACCGGCAATTACGTAGCCGTGCGCGGCGACCAGTCTTCGCGAGACTACATATCGATCGCTTCAGCGAGTTCGATCGATCCGCCAGCTTGCAGGATCGGACAGCCTTTGGCTTTTGCGACTGCGTCATCCAGACCGGATGCCTCGATCAGACCATAGCCGCTCGCGGGGTTAGCTCCACCATTGTCGGTAACCGAGCCGTCCGGATTCACCGTGCTGGACATGCCCACCGGGTTGCCACCGTCGATGACTGCGGCGCCCATCGATCCCAGCCAGTTGCCCCAGGCATCAAGCACCTCGGCAGTTTCCTCTTCGGTCTCCGGGTGCTCGCCGCCGTGGTATATGAACAGATACTTCGCCATCGCCCTCTCCTCTCTCGATTCTCGTGAGTTTAGCTTTCGAAATTAGAGAGTACGCACAATCAATACCTGTTACATCGGTCAATTTACTCATTTTTTCCGAATTCTATTGTGTAGACTACACAATGATGAGTGATCAAACCGACAGCGCTGACCTCGTAGCCGCCAGCGATGCGCTGCGGGCATATGGCGTCGTTCCGGGCGTCGCCGAGACGCTGAGTACCAGCTCTGCAGCAATCAGCAGGGAACTGTACGCCGTGGTCACCGACGAGGTGTCAGCGTACACGGAGTCCGGCAACCCCGACGTGCTGCCGGAACTGCAACAGCACCTCGCACGCCATGTCGACGAGGTTTGCCGGCTGCTCGGCGACAGCCGCAGCGCCGACCTCGGTTTTGTACGCGAGCACGCACAACGTCGTGCTTCGCAGAAATTTCCTCTCGACGCGATTCTGCACGCCTACCGATGTGTTCACAGGGTCCTGTCGCGCTGGACCCGGGATGCCGCGCTGGCGACGGCAGATGATTCGGCACATGTACGGCGGGTCGTAGCAGCCGTCACCGCCTTCACGATCGAGTACGCGGGCGCCATCGGCACGTTGATTACGTCGGAGTACGTCGCCCACACTCGCCTGCTGGCCGAAGCCGAAGGCGATCGTCGCATGGAGCTGCTCAACCTGTTGTTGAGCGGTTACGATGAATCGAACCGCCATGCCGCCCAACTGCTGCGGCGTGCCGGCTACCTCGAGCAGCGACAATCCTATTGTGTTGTCGCGGCACGATCAGTCGACCCGCGCGAAATGGAAAGTGCGGCACGGGCCCAACGTATGGCGGAAGCGCTCAGCCAGTCGCTCAATGCTGCGGCCGTGCGTACCCTCGTTGGCGTGCGCGACAACCTCGTCATTCTCGTTGTGTCCGGAACGCGAAGGCTTTCCGGCTGGACGGCACAGCAGTCCTCGCTAGCCGATCGCGTCTATCCGCACTTGCGAAAAGTCGGACCTGCCGCATTGATAGGCATGAGCAATGACGTCCCCTCGACATCACACATCCCTCGTGCTGCCACCGAAGCCAGACTCGCGCTCGATTTCGCGACTGTCGCCGAACGCGTAATGCTCTACTCGCACATCCCGTTTCGGCAAATGCTGGTGTCGCACGCAAGAGACTCGATCGAATCCGCCCTACCCGCCTGGCTGCCGGATTTCATTGCCGCGGACCGCAAGGCACGCGGTTCACTATCGAAGACGCTGCGAACCTATGCCGATTCCGACATGAACGTGTTGCGAACGGCGAAGGTGCTCGCCGTTCATCCCAACACGATCTACGCCCGCATGCAAAGAATCAACGACATTACCGGTCGGAACGCTCTCGGCTACCACGCTTTGACTGAATTGCTGCTGGCTGCAGATTGCGCCTGACCGCGGGCCACTCGGAGGTAATGATCGAGAATACGACGGTATCCCGGGCGGCGATGGCACGGACGTGAACCAAAGCTCGTACAGCTTGCCGTCGGATACTGACTCGATGAGGCCAGCCTTATGGTGCGCCTCGATCGGCTCCAGCCGGACCAGGTCGTTTTCCAGCGTGACTGGCGTGGTCCATTTTTTCATCCTACGCAGCCTTTCCGAACAAGTGATCGAGCGCGGTTCGCAATGTTTGCATGTCTTCGTCGTCGTTATACAGATGAGGAGCGATTCGCAACGAGCTGCCGCGCAGGCTCGCAAATATTTTTCTTGCTGCGAATTCGCCGACCAACGAGTCCTGTACTTCGTGGGGGATTTTGAGACCCTGAAAATGCGGCCCGCGCCGTTCCCGTACCGGAATCGAGAAACCGTACTCGCCAAACAGATCGGCAAGTGCTTCGTTCCGTGTGTCTAGCTCTGTTGCGATCTGCTTCACCCCCCAATCGAGAACTTGTCGAATCGCGGCGATGGCACCGGGTATGGTTTCGAACTTCGCCCGCTCACCGACATCGAAGCGACGGGCGCCATGCTGATAATCATCCGAGTAATCGATCAGTCGTGCGAAATCGTCGCTGCCCGTCCGGTTCGCCCAGGCCTCTTCTATGGGAACACCATCGAAGTGCTCATCCGCAACGTACAAAAAACTGATGCCATAGGGACAGAACAACCACTTGTAGCCTGCCGACACCAGAAAATCCGGTCGTGTCGCTTCGAGATCGAACGGGCATGCGCCCAGAGTCTGGGATATGTCCAGCGTGATCCTGGCACCAATCCCGTGCAATGCATCGCAAATGACATCAAGATCCAGAGGCGCGCCGTTCGACCAGTGATGGTTCGGCAACGCGGCAACCGCGATGTCGTCCTTGTGCGTTGCTATGGACTCCATCACGGCGGCGGTCCAGTCCAGATCCGAGGGCGTATCGACAACACAGAGTTCAGCGTCGTTGTCGTCCGCCAGTCGCGCCCACGCGTAGTAGTTCGCTGGAAACTGATCAGCAAGCAGCAGTATCTTCTGCTTCGGTTTCACGCTGATATTTTTCGCCGCACACGCGATTCCGTAACTTGCCGCCGGCACGATGGCGATATTGTCCGTATTGGCTCCCAGCAACCTGGCAAACAGGCTCCGAAGCAACTCCACGTCGTCGAAGAAGTTGGCTGTGCTGATCTGCCACGGGGTCGCGCGCCGACGCAGCCCCGCCTCGCAAGCCTCCGTTACGACCCTGGGATGCGGCCCCATGTAGGCGGCGTTCAAATAGCACACATCCCGCGGGATCGAAAAAAGCGATCTGGCTGAGCTTATGGTCACGAACGGGCCCTCACCGACTCTTGATCGTCAATGATCATCCTATTTCGGCGCCCTGACAACGAACAGAAACAATCGTATTGCGCTGAACAGTCCGAGGATGAGTAAACCGTCATGATGCTCGCTGAATATGACGTCGATGTATTTCTGGCGCGGCTGCTACACTAACAAAGCAGACTCATCGGTTCGGGGGTGCCGTGGCGGGGATCAAGCAATTCATCAAAGACGCCGGCCGGCGGCGGGTGCTGCCTAACGCAGCGCTTTACATCGTCGCGGCGTGGGTCGCGATCCAGGTGGCCGACGCGGCTATTGATGCCGGCATAATACGCTGGGCGCTGAGAGACGTCTTTGTCGCAGCTTTTCTCGGCTTTCCCGTCGCGCTGATCGTCAGCTGGTTCTATGACATCACGCGCGGGGGCGTAGTAAGGACACCGCCCGCAGCCGCGGATACCTCTTTCGACAAATCGCTGCACAAGCGAGATTACCTGCTATTTGTTTTGCTGGCGGCCGTCTGGGCGGCCGGTGTCTTTTATGTCCACACTCCAGCCCCGGTCGATAAATCGATCGCTATCTTGCCGTTCGAGAATTTGGGGAACGACCCCAACAATGCCATGTTTGCCTTCGGCATCCGTATCGACCTTCAATCCCAGCTACAGAACCTTCACGATCTCAAAATTATTGCGCGCGAGTCATCGGACAAGATCGACAGCAACACGCCGCTTGCCGAAATCGGCCTCAAGCTGGGAGCGGCCTACATTATGAAGGGCTCGGTGGAGCGAGTGTTGGAGCGGGTGCGCATTAACGTAATCCTGATCAAAGCGGAGACAGAGGAGCAAGCCTGGGCAGGTAGCTTTGATCGTGAACTGACGGCTGCCAATTGGTTCGACATTCGAAACGAAATCTCCGGAGTTATCACGAACAAATTACGAACCACGCTGTCGCCTGCAGAGCAAGAAACACTGGAGACCGTACCCACCGAAAATTTCGCTGCCCTGCAAGCGTATTTTCGCGGCAAGCAACGCATGGCAAAGCGCACCACGGAGACTCTGGCCGAAGCGGTCGGATATTTCCAGCAGGCCGTCGAACTCGACCCGGATTTTGCGCTCGCCTGGGTTGGATTGGCCGATAGCTACTACCTGCACATGCTTTACGCCGGCACGCCAGAAGACGAAGCGTATTCAAATATGAAAGCCGCAGTCGACAAAGCACTCGAGCTGGATGATTCTTTAGGCGAAGCCTACGCCACCTTGGCGGTATTCCGACGGATGAAAAACGGCGACATGGCTGCTGCCGAAGTGGCATTCAAGCGTGCCCTGGAGCTGAACCCCAACTATGCGCCCGCCTACCAATGGTATGG
>DAOWGY010000169.1 GCA_030641695.1 Gammaproteobacteria bacterium | reverse complement strand
TGGACGAGTACGCGATCTACATCCACAACAAACTGGAACTGATGATTGCTGCGGGCAATCCGAAAGACATCAAGGGTGCGGAGGATCTCGGCCGCGACGATCTCGTGCAATCGCACCCGAATCCGTTGACCGAGGGCATCTTCAAGTTTTACGGCAGCGAAATGCTCAAGGATCTGGGCTTGCATGAAGAGATCACGGGAGGCCAGGAATGTCGCAGTTGCTGGGCGGTCGAGGACAAAACCTGGTTCACGTCACGCCACCATCGTGAAACGCCGGACCGGATCGAAAAAGGCGAAGCCGATGTCGGCATTGTCTGGACGACCGAAGTAGTGCACGCGAAAGCAGAAGGACGGCCCATTGACGGCGTCGCAATTCCGGCACCTTTGAACAAGCAGGATAAGGTCAACTACGCTATCGGCATCATGAAGAATAGTCGCAACGCCGAGAATGCGGCTCGCTACCTGTCCTACCTGGCGACGGATGAGGCGCAGGCCATCTACGAGAGTTACGGATTCATCAGGGCGTCAAACGACGAACTCACCGTGAAGCCGTTATGATCGCCGGTTCATCGACAAGTTATTGATTGTCAGCGTGACGCGATCTCTCAGGGTCTGATGACGACGTAGCCTTGCTGAGCCCGCTCGACCAGGCGGGCTACTCCTGTCTGCACGGGAATCGTCGCTGCAATCAATTGCGGCCGTTTGCCCGTCTTTCTTTCAATCGTTGCGACCGTGTTCAGGCATCCGACGAATCTGATCTCATTCGTCAACAGGCTCGAGATGCGCTCCTTGTTCGGGTTGTCCGGATACAGCAGCGACAATCCCGGACCATAGGCGACGATCTCGATATCGACAAAGTCCGGTCCACCGTAGTGCTTGATCAGGTTATTGGCGACACTGAGCACTCGTGATTGTGACTCGGCATCACCGTCTGCGAGCTGCAGGACAATGTGCGCTTCGGCAAACGGCTTGTCGCTGTCGTCGTCGGCGACCGCCGCGCAATCGAGGCCGAGAAATACGAGAGGCAGTGCGAACAGCAGTGGGGATCTCATTTGAGCGGCTCCTCAGGATAGTCCGGGATACTCCGAAATTCCTTGATTGGCGCCGACACCCTTGAGCACCGGCGTATTCAATTTGTCGACTCGAGCGACCTCCACGTCTTTCAGGTATGTCGCCACAACCGCCCATATCGGTGGGCCTGGCGCCTGGCTGCCAACCGTCGCCCAGCCAGCGACGCGGTAGTTTTTGCGCGCCTCCACGGGCGTGCCATCGTCGAGAGTCATTTCGGAAATACGTTGCCCGGATCTGGCTTGCGGTTCGCAAACGTAATTCATGCCGCCCGTGCGTACCATGTCTCCGCCCTGCTGGTAGAAAGGATCCGGGTTGAACAGGTTGTCACAGACGTCCTCGAGTATCAGCTTGATTTGCTCGCCGGTCATGTCCCGGACATAGGTTTCCGGGTAGGTGATACAGGTCTGGTCCATCACGCGTTCCATGGTCACTGTATCCCCGGGCAGCACGGATGTACCCCACCTGAAACCGGGCGAGAAGGCAATCTGGCTGTCGCCGACGGCCCGCTGCGCATCGCAGATAATCTGGTCGAACGTACCGTTGAAGTTCCCGCGGCGGTAGAGCAACTGATCCGCGACGGCCAGCGGCTCCTCGAGTGCATCGAGCCATGGTTCGCGCGCACGGGCGACATAGGCACTCATCTCGGCATCCGCGGGCAGCAGATTCGCAAACACAGGCAGTAGCCGATAACGAAAATCGCGTACACCGCTGGCGCCGAAGTCGAGATCGAGCACGCCCAGGAACTTCCCGTTCGAGCCCGCGTTCGTAACGATCGTTTTGCCCGATGCGTTGTCGACGACGATCGGCAAAGGGACGCCGTCATGAGTATGACCCCCGAGTATCGCATCCAGGCCGGAGACCACGCGGGCAAGTTTGAGATCCACGTCCATACCGTTGTGCGACAGCAGGACGACCGCGTCCGGTTGATCCTGCTCACGTATATTGTCCACCAGTATCTGGAGTTCGTCGGCACGAATTCCGAATGTCCAGTCAGGTATGAACCGCGACGGATTGGCAATCGGTGTGTAAGGAAACGCCTGTCCGATAACCGCGATCGTGCGCCCACCCACGCTGCGCAGGGTGTAAGGACGGAATACGTGACCGGAGTCCTCATCGTACGCCTCTGCACCTTCGAACAATGCGTCTTCCGTCAGCAAAATATTCTGGGCCACGAATTCACCCCCGAAATCGCTGATGTTCTTGATGACCTCGGTATCCTGATAGGTGAATTCCCAATGCCCGGTCATGACATCAACGCCGAGGAGATTGCAGGCACCCACCATGTCGCGCCCGCGAGTCCAGTACGCGGTAGCGGAGCCCTGCCAGGTGTCCCCGCCATCGAGCAGCAGGGAGTTGCCGGAGCCGGATTCCTGTCTCAAGCGATTTACCAGGGTTTGAAGATGCGCGAACCCGCCAACCTTGCCATACGTTTCGGCGGCCTCGGTGAAATTCAGGTGACTGATTGCGTGCGCGAACTCGCTCCCCGGCCTGATGCCGGCATAGTCGAGCAGCGCGTCGCCTACCAGGTGCGGCGGCCTGTTGAGTGCATCGCCGAATCCCAGGTTGACGTTGGGCTCCCTGAAGTGCACAGGTAGCAGCTGCGCATGACAATCGGTGAAGTGCATGAGCCGTGCCTGGCCGAAAGGCTTCGCGGCATACAGGTCAGGCGCGTTGCCCGGGCCTCTCATCGCGCAAGCCGCCGAGTCCGCGGCGACGCCGGCAATTGCCAGTAGTCTTAGAAACTCTCGTCTGTCCAAGCCGTGCCCCAAGTTGGTGACTTCGTCTGCATTCGAGTCGCCTTACCTGACAACGCGGCCGGTCCACGCCTCGGCCTCGTGTTCTGCCTGCTTGATGGCTGCCTCGGCCTGAAAACGTGCCTTCCCGACCAACGCATGAGCAGCCTCCATGTTGTCCCGGGCCGCTTCTCCCCTCGCCTGTTCAAGCAGCTTCCCGGTCTCGAGCCATTCCGAGCCTGCTGCGGCCGCCGCGGCTCGCAGTTGCTCCGCCTCGGCAAATTGCCGTTCGAATTCGTTCGAACAAGCAGACGCCGTGGCCAGCACGATCACCGGTATCAGCAGCCTCGAAATACGTCTATTTGCGCGCGCCCGGTCCATTCAGTTCGAGTCCGTTGCTCATGTAGCTCAAGAAATACTCCAGGTTCCTGTATTCGACGCTTTGCAGTTCAAAGGGTTTTGCCCGCACGTCGCGTATACAGCCCGCAAACCGTTGCTGCAGGGAAATCATGGTTCCCAGCTTGGACCGGTAAACCGGAAAGTGAGTGGCATGGCCGAGGCTCGCACTCAGTCGATCAGC
>DAOWGY010000321.1 GCA_030641695.1 Gammaproteobacteria bacterium | reverse complement strand
CTGGTCGCGTTCTATGACGACAACAATATTTCGATCGACGGTGAGGTTGGGGGCTGGTTTACGGACGACACACCGCGGCGCTTCGAGAGCTATGGCTGGCAGGTGATTCGCGATGTGGACGGCCACGACAGCGCGTCGATCGCTGCTGCCATCGACGCAGCGACCGCCGAGCGGGAGAAGCCCTCGCTCATCTGTTGCAAAACAGTCATCGGCTTCGGCGCGCCCAACAAGCAAGGGACGGCGTCTACGCACGGTGCGCCGCTCGGTGAAGAGGAAATCGCCGCGGCCCGGGTCGAACTAGGTTGGAAGTCGCCACCATTCGAGGTGCCATCCGAGATAGCGACTGCCTGGGACGGCCGCACCCGCGGTGCCGCGGACGAAAGTGCCTGGGCGGAAGTGCTGTCAGGCTATGCGAACGCGCATCCCGATCTTGCGAAAGAGTTCGGCCGTCGTGTCAACGGCGAGTTGCCGGACAACTGGGCGGAATTTGCGGCCAACGCCATCGCGGAAATCGACGCGGCCGGCGAATCCATGGCGACTCGCAAGGCATCGCTCTTGGCACTGAATGCATTTGCGCCGGCACTGCCCGAGCTTGCGGGCGGCTCTGCCGATCTGACCGGCTCGAATCTGACCAAACATGCCGGCTCGAGCGTTATTTCGGGCGACGACATGAGCGGCAACTACATTTACTTCGGCGTCCGCGAGTTCGGAATGACCGCGATCTGTAATGGTATGGCGCTGCATGGCGGCATCATTCCGTACTCGGGCACGTTCCTCGTGTTCTCGGATTACGCGCGCAATGCACTTCGTATGGCCGCACTCATGAAGATCCAGAACATCCAGGTGTACACGCACGATTCCATCGGTCTCGGCGAGGATGGGCCCACGCATCAGCCGGTGGAGCAGGTAGCCTCATTGCGCATCATGCCCAACATGCGCGTCTGGCGACCCTGCGATACGGTTGAGACGGCCGTCGCGTGGCGCGACGCAATCGAGCGCCGCAATGGGCCGACGAGTCTCGTCCTGACCAGGCAAGGCGTGCCACACCAGCCTCGCGATGAAGGGCAGGTCGCCGCCATTGCGCGCGGCGGATATGTGTTGAAGGATGCTGCCGGCGACCCCGACGTCATCCTGATCGCAACAGGTTCGGAAATCGCGCTCGCCGTCGCGGCGGCGGAGCAACTCGCCGGCGAAGGTGTCGGCGCGAGGGTCGTATCCATGCCCTGCACGAGTGTTTTCGATGCGCAGGATGATGATTACCGGCAACAGGTGTTGCCGGTCGGTGTGATCGCGAGAGTCGTGGTCGAGGCAGGCGCCACCGAGACCTGGTGGCGCTATGCGGGATCTGGCGGCAAAGTCATTGGCATCGACCGCTTCGGCGAATCGGCGCCTGCCGGAGAACTTTTCGAACACTTCGGTTTTACCGTCGATAACGTGGTTGCTACCGCGAAAGACGTGCTCGGGAAATAAGGATTTTTTATCGATGCCGGACAATCGGCCATCAGGCTGGCCGGCGGACTGCTTTATCAGGAGAAAAACATGACGATCAAGGTTGGTATCAACGGCTATGGCCGCATCGGGCGCAACATGCTGCGGGCACTATACGAGCATGGTTCGTGGCCTGACATCGAAGTCGTCGCCGTCAATGATCTGGGCGATGCCAATACCAACGCGCACCTGACGCGCTACGATACGGCGCATGGCCCGTTTCCGGGTTCCATCGACGTCGACGGGGACGCCATGGTCGTCAATGGTGACCGCATCAAAGTGCTCGCAGAACGCGATCCGGCCAAACTTCCGTGGGCCGAGCTGGGCGTCGATGTCGTGCTCGAGTCAACGGGTTTCTTCCGGACGCGCGACACTGCCGGCAAGCACATCGAAGCCGGCGCCAGCAAGGTGATTATTTCTGCGCCCGGCGGCGCGGATATCGACGCGACTATCGTCTACGGTGTCAATCACGACATACTGAAGGCTGGCGACACGATCATTTCGAACGCGTCGTGCACGACGAACTGCCTCGCTCCTCTCGTTAAGCCACTGCACGAGAAAATCGGCGTCGAGAGCGGCGTTATGACGACGATTCACGCTTATACGAACGACCAGGTGCTGACCGATGTGTACCACTCTGATCTGCGTCGTGCGCGTTCCGCGACGATGTCGCAGATTCCGACGAAGACCGGGGCAGCCGCTGCCGTCGGTCTTGTGCTGCCGGAACTGAATGGCAAGCTCGATGGTTTCTCGATGCGCGTGCCAACGATTAATGTATCCGCCGTCGACCTCTGTTTCATTGCCGCGCGTGACACGAGCGTTGAGGAGATTAACGATATCCTCAAGGACGCAAGTGAGGGTAGCCTGAAGGGTGTGCTCGCCTATAACGACGAGCCACTGGTATCGGTCGACTTCAATCACAACCCGCACTCGTCGATCTACGACTCCACATTGACGAAGGTCATGGAAGGCAAGCTTGTCAAAGTGATCGCCTGGTACGACAACGAGTGGGGTTTCTCGAATCGCATGCTCGACACGACAGTCGCGTTCCACAACGTCGGCTAGCGGGACCCTTCGGGCACGGCCGGCATGGCTATCCTTGAAATGCGAGATGTCGGCCTGTCCGGCAAACGGGTGCTGATCCGCGAGGATCTCAATGTGCCTGTCACAAATGGAGCTGTCACGAGTGACGCGCGCATACGTGCGGCGCTGCCCAGCATAGAGGCGGCGCTCTCGGCGGGCGCTGCCGTGATGCTGATGTCGCACCTGGGCAGGCCTGTCGAGGGGCAGCTTGACGACGAGTACTCGCTGCTGCCCGTTGCCCGCAGGCTGTCCGAACTCCTCGATCGCGAAGTGCCGCTGGTCAGTGACTGGATCGATGGCGTCGACGTAGAGCCGGGCAATGTCGTGTTATGCGAAAACGTGCGCTTCCTCGAAGGCGAAAAGGCTTGCGACGCTGCGCTGGCGCAAAAAATGGCCGCGCTCTGCGACGTCTTCGTCATGGATGCATTCGGCACTGCGCACCGCGCTCAGGCGAGCACTTATGGTGTCGCCGAATTCGCGCCTGTCGCCTGCGCCGGCCCGCTGCTGACAGCAGAACTGCAAGCGCTTGGCAAGGCGCTGGACGATCCGGCACGGCCTCTCGTCGCCATCGTCGGCGGCTCGAAAGTCTCCACCAAACTAACGGTGCTGGATGCGCTGGCCGACATTGTCGACTGCCTGATCGTCGGTGGCGGTATTGCGAATACGTTTATTGCTGCCGCGGGCCATGGTGTCGGCAAGTCACTGTACGAACCCGACATGCTGGATATTGCGCGGGATCTCGCAGCGTCAGAGGATGACCGCGCCGAGATTCCGGTACCCACCGATGTCGTTGTCGCAGATGAGTTCGCCGACGTGGAAGGCACGACCAAGGTTGTCGAAGCGGTTTCCAGCGACGAGGTGATTCTGGATATCGGTCCGGAAACTGCGGCGCGCTTCAGCGAGATTATAGCCGGTGCAGGCACAGTTATCTGGAACGGCCCGGTGGGCGTGTTCGAATTCGATAGCTTCGGCGCTGGCACCCGGGCTATATCCGAGGCGATCGCCGCAAGCGATGCGTTCTCCGTCGCCGGCGGCGGCGACACTCTGGCGGCCATCGACAAGTACGGTGTTGCCGATCGCATCTCTTACATATCCACCGGCGGCGGCGCATTCCTCGAGTTTGTCGAGGGCAAAACGTTGCCCGCGGTCGAGATACTGGAGAAACGTTCCGCCTAGTCTGGCCAGGGACCGGTGATCGCGATCGTGGTTCCCGGGTACTGAATATTGACGAACAGCGTCTTGCCGTCCGGTGAGAAGCATGCGCCGGCGAGTTCGGAATTCGAGTACGCGTTGTCGGCCAGATGGTACTGGCGGCCGTCGGGACGTATGCCGACCAAGCCGCAATGGCTCGCCGTATCTTCGCAGGCGAGCAGGTCGCCCCAGGGTGCCATGGTGATGTTATCGGCGTTCCTCAGCAGGGACTCCTGTGTCGATTCGGCGATTAGCGTCAGCTGTCCCGGCTTGGCGTTCTCACCGTCCTGACCCTCGACCGGACTCGGATGGTACGAAAAAACCTGACCGAGACGCTGCGGTCCGCCGATCGTGCAGGTGAAGACGAATTCATGGTCCGCAGTACACAGCCCCTCACCACGTGCGAAGGTCGCTGCACCGGCAGCGACGCCGCGCAGGCGCAGGTCATTTTCGGCCGGGTTGACGTTGTCCAGGTCAATCCAGTACGTCGCGAGCGACTTGCCAGTCTCCACGGCGCGATCACTTGACCAGTTGTGCGTCTGCAGTGAGGGTCGCTCTGCGATGGCGAGCGCTTGCAGGCGACCCCCCTCGAGGAGCTTGCCTGGCACTTCCGGAATGTAACGATAAAAGAGGCTGTGATGCCTGTCTTCGGTCATGTATACGATCCCGCTGGCCTCATGGACCGCACATGCTTCATGTTCGAACCGGCCCATCGACTTGATGGGCAGTGGCTCGACGAGGCCGGATTCGCCCGCCGGAACTTCGAACACATATCCATGTGGCTCGTCGCGTGTGATGAGTCGGCCAACCTCGAAACTCGTGCCGGGTCGCTCGAAACATTCCTCGCACGACAACCAGCTGCCCCAGGGCGTCGGCCCTCCGGCACAGTTGATTTCCGTACCGGCGAGGCTCAGGTGCTGTCGCTCGGTGTCACCCGTTACAGGATTGTAGATCGTCGTTGTCGTACCACCGGCGCCGGGCGACGTGCCACCGCCGTGATCGTAAACGCGTTCCTTTACGGCGTCCGGCAAGGCGCCGAAGGAAGTCCCGAAGGCACTGTACTCGGGTCTTGTCGGCGCAAGCTCGTGATTGCATATGAGTACGATGCGGCCGTTGTCAGCGGCGAAGGCGGCCATGCCGTCATGCGCGTGCGGCACCTGCAGTCCATCTTCCATCAGATCGCCGGCACGTGACACAATCCGGTAGCTGAACCCCTCCGGCAAGTCCAGCAGTTGCCCCGGGTCCGGACGCAAGGGCCCGACGACGGCATCGTATGTCCGACCCGCGGCGGATGTTGCAGGACTTGCAGCAGCCATCATCAGGCTTTGCAAAAATCGGCGTCGATTTATCATCTTATGACTGGTTACTCCGAAAGGGCAGCAGCATAACAACGCAGTATCGCAACCAGAACACCGCTGCATAATCCGTAGCACTACTGACACGTCAGTATGCAATAATCGCCGCCATGCACAGACGGACCAAGATCGTGGCGACGCTGGGCCCGGCGTCTGACCGCAAGGAAACGCTGCGCAAAATGATTGACGCCGGCCTCGACGTGGCGCGCGTAAATTTTTCCCACGGCGAGGCAGAGGATCACAGACGCCGGGCAGCGGATCTTCGTGCGGCCGCGAAGGACTGCGGACGGGATGTCGGTCTGCTCGGAGACCTGCAGGGCCCCAAAATTCGCATACTCAGATTCCATGACAATGCGGTCGAGCTCGAAGATGGTGACTCGTTCTTCCTGGATAGCGAGTTGGGACTCGAGGACGGGACGAAAGACGGTGTCGGCGTGGCCATGAACACGATTCACCAGGATGTGGCCGCCGGTGACACCTTGCTCCTCAACGACGGCATGATCGCGCTGCATGTTGATCGAATCGACAAGACGCGTGTCTACACTACGGTGGTCAACGGCGGCATCCTGTCTAACCACAAAGGTATCAATAAGCTGGGCGGTGGACTGTCAGCGCCCGCGCTAACCGAAGTCGACCGCGAAAATATCAAGCTTGCCGCGGAGCTTGAAATGGATTTCCTCGCCGTGTCATTCGTCCGTGACGGTGACGACGTCAAGGAGGCGCGCCGGCTCTTTGAGGAGGCTGGCGGCAAGGGTTTGATCGTCGCCAAGATCGAACGGGTCGAAGCGGTCGATAACATCGATTCGATCGTCGATGCGGCCGACGTCATCATGGTGGCAAGAGGCGATCTCGGGGTCGAGATGGGTTACGCCGAGCTAACCGGCATTCAGAAGAAACTGATCCGCAAGACGCGCAAGGCGAGCAAGATTGTCATTACGGCGACGCAGATGATGGAGTCAATGATCCAGAATCCGGTTCCGACGCGTGCCGAAGTGTCCGATGTGTCCAATGCGGTGATGGACGGTACGGACGCCGTGATGCTGTCGGGCGAAACGGCTGTCGGCAAATACCCGGTCAAGGCAATTCGGGCAATGGCTGAAGTCTGCACGGGCGCCGAGAAGTATCCGCTGCCCGAGGGACGCACCCGGCATCGCATGGGCGACTATTTCGGGCGTGTCGATGAGGCGATCGCCATGGCCGTCATGTATGCAGCCAATCATCTTGACGTATCGGCGATTATCGCGCTGACGGAATCCGGATCCACGGCTCGCTGGATGTCGCGCATTCGTTCCGACATCCCGATCTATGCACTCACGCCGCACGTCGCCACCTCCCGCCGCGTGTCGCTGTATCGAGGTGTTTTTCCGGTCGCGTTCGAATTGACGGACGAGGCCAAGGCGAAGCTCTATCGCAACGTTTTCGATGCGCTGCTGTCCCGTGAACTCGTCAACGTCGGCGAGTTCCTTATCTTCACGAAGGGCGACCTGGACGGCGTTTCCGGTAGCACCAACTCCATGACAATTCTTGAAGTTACAAAGCCGGGCTAGGTCACCGTGCGACCCTGGTTGAAACGACTACTGATCGGAGCGCTCGTTGTGCTTGCCGTAATCGCTGCAGCGATCTGGTTGACGATTCGTGCGAGCTTGCCGCAACTTGATGGCGAAATCAGCGTTGCCGGACTACAGCAGCCAGCGACGATTATCCGTGATGCGGCGGGGATTCCGACGATCTTGGCGGGCGACCGCCGGGATCTCGCTTTCGCCACGGGGTTTGCCCACGGGCAAGACCGCTTTTTTCAAATGGATATGATCCGGCGCACGGCAGCCGGAGAGTCGGCGTGCTCGTGGTTCGAGCTGGCCGTCGAGACCGACAAGCGCTATCGCTTTCACCGCTTTCGGGATCGCGCACAAGCGGTTCTGGAGCAATCACCGGCGGCGGACAAAGCGATTCTCGACAGCTATGCGGCCGGGGTAAACGCGGGGCTGGCGAGCCTGGGCGCACGACCATTCGAGCACCTGCTGCTCGGCGTCGAGCCGCAGCCGTGGAGCGCCGAAGACTCGCTGCTGGTCGTCTACACAATGTACACACAGCTCAACGACGAGCGCGCCAGTCATGATGTTCGGCGCGGCTATGCGCATCGAGCATTGCCCGCCGAAGTGTTCGCATGGCTGTACCCGGAAGGCACGAGCTGGGATGCCCCGATCATGGGTGATTCGAGGCTGGAAGCGCGGCCACCTTCCGCGCTTGTCTTCTCGATTCGTGAAGTGACCGACAGACCGCCGCCGGCCGGCGAGGTCGGCAAGCCATACCTGAATGGCAGCAACAACTGGGTCGTGAGCGGCGTGCTGACCGGTAGCGGGCGGGCGCTGATGTCGAACGATATGCATCTTGGGCATGGCGTGCCGAATATCTGGTACCAGGCGAGATTGATTGCCGGCGGCGACGAGCCGAGAAACGTCACCGGCGTTTCGTTGCCGGGTACGCCATTTATCATCGCCGGTAGCAATGGCAGTGTGGCCTGGGGTTATACCAACAGCTACGGCGACTGGTCCGATGCGGTACTCCTGCGCCCCGGAGCGACGCCCGGCACGTATCGCACGCCGCAAGGCGACCGCGCGTTCGAGATTCATCGTGAGACGATCAACGTCAAGGACGGTGAGCCGGTTATCTACGAGGTCAGGGAGACGATTTGGGGCCCCGTCGACGACCGCATCGATTATCCCGACGGGGATATCGCCGTGAGTTGGATCGCCCACAGTCCCGAAGCCGTGAACCTGCGATTGATCGCGCTCGAGTCGGCGCTCACGGTCGAACAGGCGCTGGATATTGCAGTGACCCTCGGTATCCCGCCTCAGAATTTCGTCAGCGGCGACGCCGGCGGCAACATCGGCTGGACGATCGCTGGCCAGATCCCCGTCAAATCCGGGTTCGACCCGCGGCTGCCCGCCGACTGGAGCACCGAAGAAGGCTGGCTCGGGTGGCTGCATCCGGCCGATTACCCGCGCGTCATCAATCCGCCGGGCAATCGTATCTGGACTGCAAACGCGAGGGTTGCCGATGGCGAAGCGCTCGAGGTGATCGGCGACGGCGGCTACGATCTGGGCGCGCGTGCAAGCCAGATTCGCGATGGCCTGCTCGCCGCCAGCAACTTCGAACCAGCCGACATGCTCGCGATCCAGTACGACGATCGGGCGCTATTCCTGACGCGGTGGCGCAACCTGATACTCGAGGTGTTGACCGATGAACGCGTCGCCGGCGATGCTGAACTTACCGAGTACCGCGACCTGGTCCGGCACTGGATTGCCAGGGCAGTGCCGGAGTCCGTCGGCTATCGGCTCGTGCGCGCATTTCGCCTGGAAGTGCAGGCACGCGTTTTTTACGGACTCATGGGCCCGGTCCGCAAGGTCAATGGCGGCGAATTCGAGCCGCTGTTGAGCAATCAGTTTGAAGGCGTGCTGTGGCCGCTGCTGACCGAGCAACCCGGGCACCTTCTACCCGGTGGTTACGACACCTGGGACCAACTGATGATCGATGCCATTCGCAGCAACATCCGCTGGTTCGATCAGGAATTCGAGGGCGGTCTCGCGGATCGCAACTGGGGTGAGGTCAATAAGGCATCAATACGACATCCACTGAGTCGGGCCATGCCAGTCTTGTCCGCATGGCTGGATATGCCGGCCGAGGCTTTGAACGGCGACGTTGACCTGCCAAAGGCACAGGGTCCGGCGTTCGGCGCGTCGCAACGCTTCTCCGTGTCCCCGGGCGACGAGGAGAACGGTCTCATGCAGATGCCGACCGGGCAGAGCGGACACCCGCTGTCCGACTTCTATCGCAAGGGCCATGACGACTGGGTGCACGGCCGCCCGAGTGCGTTCCTGCCTGGCGACGCGCAGCACGAGCTGACCTTGCTGCCAGCCGGTTGACATAAGTGTCGCGAAATCGCTGACACCTGATCTTGCGCTTTGCAGGGAGTAAGATGGTGCCTGCAGGCAACGTCATCCCGGGACAATAATGGCAGACACTCGATTTACAGGTACCAGCACCTACGTCGCGACCGAGGATCTGATGATCGCCGTGAATGCGGCCGTGACGCTGCAACGGCCGATACTGATCAAGGGTGAGCCGGGCACGGGCAAGACACAGTTGGCAATGGAGGTCGCAGGCTCGCTGGGTAAGCCGCTTTTCGAGTGGCACATCAAGTCAACGACCAAGGCGCAGCAGGGATTGTACGAGTATGACGCGGTCGCGCGGCTGCGCGATTCGCAACTCGGCGACGATCGCGTACACGACATCGCGAACTACATACAACACGGCAAGATATGGGAGGCCTTCGCATCGGACGACCAACCGGTGTTGCTTATCGATGAGATCGACAAGGCTGATATCGAGTTTCCCAATGACCTGTTGCAGGAACTCGATCGCATGGAGTTCTACGTCTACGAGACAAGGCAACTGATCTCCGCAAGGCACCGCCCGATCATCGTGATTACGAGTAATAACGAAAAAGAGCTACCCGACGCCTTTCTGCGGCGATGCTTTTTCCACTACATCAAATTCCCTGACCAGGACACGATGGCGGAAATCGTCGATGTGCATTTTCCCGGGCTGAAGAAAACCTTGCTCAGAGAGGCGCTCAATGCGTTCTACAAGGTTCGGGACGTGCCGGGACTGAAAAAGAAACCGTCGACGTCCGAATTGCTTGACTGGATCAAGCTGCTGCTCGCCGAGGATATCCCTGTGGAAGCGTTGCGCGCTAAAGACAATCGCACGGCGATTCCGCCGCTGTATGGCGCGTTGCTCAAGAACGAGCAGGATGTGCACCTGTTCGAGCGACTGGTGTTCCTCGACCGCAGGGCTGGCCAGCAGTAACGGCGCATGTTGATCCCGTTCTTCTATACGCTTCGCGAGGGCGGCATGAAGACCTCGATCACGGAGCTTTTGACTCTGCTCGAGGCGATGAAGCTTGGTGTGGCCGGTACCAACGTCGACGATTTCTATTTTCTTGCGCGTGCTGCGCTGGTCAAGGACGAGTCACAGCTCGATCGTTTCGATCGCATCTTCGCCGCCTATTTCAAGGGCATTGAAGACACGTTTGGAGATATGTTCGAAGACCTTCCCGAGGAATGGCTGCGACACCAGGCGGAGCTCGTATTGTCGGAGGAGGAGCGCGCGCAGATAGAAGCGCTGGGCGGATTCGAGGAACTTATGAAGGCGCTGCGTGAGCGCCTCGAAGAACAGGACGATCGCCACGAGGGTGGCAGCAAGTGGATCGGCACGGCCGGAACGTCACCGTTCGGCGCGTACGGCTATAACCCCGAAGGCGTGCGCATCGGCCAGCAGGGCTCGCGCAATCGCAGCGCGGTCAAGGTGTGGGATAAACGGGAGTATCGAAATCTCGACGACTCCGTCGAACTCGGCACCCGCAACATCAAAGTGGCGCTCAGGCGGCTGCGCAAGTTCGCCCGCGAGGGCGCAGCCGATCAACTCGATCTCGAGGACACGATCGACAAGACAGCACGCAATGCGGGCCTCCTTGATATCCGCATGGTTCCGGAGCGCCATAATGCGGTCAAGGTGCTGCTGTGTCTGGATATCGGTGGTTCGATGGACGACCACGTGCGGGTTTGCGAGGAGTTATTCTCGGCGGCGAGCAGTGAGTTCAAACACCTCGAGTATTTCTATTTCCACAATTTCGTTTACGAGTCATTGTGGAAGGACAATCGCCGCCGGCATGCTGAACGCATTCCAACGCTCGATATCACGCACAAGTATGGCGCTGACTACAAGCTGATTTTCGTCGGCGACGCGACGATGAGCCCCTACGAAATCGTGTACGCAGGGGGCAGCGTCGAACACTGGAACGACGAGCCCGGGGCGGTATGGATCAAGCGATTGCTCAATACCTATCACAAGGCGATCTGGCTCAATCCGGAGCCGAAGAACCGCTGGGACTACACACCGTCAATCAAATTGACGCGCGAGCTCATGGACGAGCGAATGTTTCCACTGACGATCACCGGGCTTGATGACGGCATCAAGGCGTTGCATTAACGATCATTCACGGGCGCCGAGCGATTCGAGATCGGCTAGTACTTCTACAGAGTGGGCGTCTGGCTTGACGTCCTCGTAATGCTTGGCAATGTTCCCGTCGGGATCGATAAGAAAGGTCTGCCTCTTGGCAACCGTCCAGCCCATCATCCTGGTCTTGACCCCATAGGCGTCGGCCGTGGTCCCCTCGGTATCGGCGAGCAGCGGAAACGGCAGGCTGTGGTTTGCGGCGAATTTCTTGTGCGATTCGACGTCGTCGAGACTAACGCCCAGTATCTGGGCATTCAATTCTCGATACGCGAATATATTATCGCGAAATTCGCAGGCCTCGGTCGTGCATCCCGGTGTCTCGTCTTTCGGGTAGAAATACAATACGACCCACTGATCGCGGTAGTCTTCGAGCGAATGCAGTTGCCCCTGCTGATCCGGGAGCTCAAATTCCGGGGCGGGGTTGCCGACGTCCAGCCCGCCGGCGGCAACCGCGGGATGCCCGAGTAGCAGGGTGGCGACGGTTGTGACAAACCTGAACGTGAGTCGTTTCATGGCGATTGCCCGATCGTTATATTGAAGGCACCCTATAATACGACTCACCCGGGCAGCTGCAAAGCCTTGTAACGGAAACTGACTGGGATTATGTGAATGGAGCCGCAACCGCATCAAAAGACGACCGCCCTGGTATTGCCGGGCGGAGGCGCGCGCGGCGCGTTTCAGGTTGGTGTGCTCAAGGCAATCGCGGAACTGGTACCGCGAGGAACCATCAATCCGTTCGGCATAATCAGCGGCACGTCGGCGGGTGCGATCAATTCGGTGGTGCTCGCTGCCAAGGCAAGGCGATTCCGCGTTGCTGTTGCAGAGCTGGAGCGGGTCTGGGGCAACTTCCGCTGTCATCACGTGTATCGTACCGATACCCGGGCAATGCTGAGAAGCAGTCTGCAGTGGCTGGGGGCATTCGTCACGGGCGGCACCGTTGTGCGAATGCCGGGGTCGCTGCTCGACAATTCGCCTTTGCGTGCGATGCTGAGTCGCAATGTACGGTTTCCACGCATCCACGATGCCATCGAGCAAGACTGGCTCGAGGCGGTCACCGTGACGGCTGCCGGTTACAGTTCGGCGCGATCAACCTCTTTTTTCCAGGCGACGAGCGATCACCGGGAATGGTCGCGTACGAGGCGTGTAGGCATTCAGAGCGATTTGAATCTCGATCACCTGATGGCAAGCATCGCCGTGCCAATGATTTTTCCGCCGGTCAGAATTGGTCGCGAATTCTTCGGCGACGGCGCAATGCGCCAGGCGACGCCGCTAAGCCCCGCAGTACACCTGGGTGCCAGGCGCATACTTGTCGTGGGCGTTCGCGACGAGATCGCCGACACGACACCGGACCCCGTCGAATCCCAGATGATGCCGAGTATTGCGCAGATCGCGGGATACACGCTCGACACGTTGTTCATGGACGGCCTGTATTCCGATCTCGAGCGACTGAGTCGCATCAATCAGTTGATCGATTCGTTGCCGGCCGAACACCGCGGAGCGAAACTATCGCGCATGCGGCCGATTGACACGATGGTCATTGTGCCGAGTAAGGATCTGCGGGTGCTCGCGCGAAAACATCGGCAGGAGTTACCTGCAACCCTGCGAGCACTTTTGTGGGGCATCGGCAGCCGGCGCGGCGGGGAAAGCCGCCTGCTGAGTTACCTGATGTTCGAGCAAGCGTACACGCGAGAGCTGATCGAACTCGGTTATCACGACGCAATGCAGGTCAGAGAACAGCTCGAGAATTTTGTCAAGGGCAAGGACATACCGCGCTTGTTCGCGCCACACTGGGTAGAAGAAGACCTCGACATTCTTCACTAGTTGGAGCGCGCTGTTGGAGCGCTTCTTGAAGCGCGATTCAACGTCGAGCGCCGCAAGGCGGCGCTCCTGTCGGTCGCGGTCCGAGGACCGCTCCAACGATTAGAGTAACAACGCCGCGCCCAAACCGAGAAAGGCCATGTAGCCGATGACGTCGGTGACCGTTGTCAGCACCACGCCGCCGGCGATAGCCGGATCGATACGCATTTGTTTCAGCAACAACGGTATGCCGAAGCCGGCCAGCGCGCCGATAAACAGGTTTATGACCATAGCGGCGGCGATGACACCGCCAATGCGCCAGTCGCCGAACCACAGATACGTAAACGCGGCGACAACCACGGACCAGCCCATGCCGTTGATCAGGCTCACCGCCAGTTCTTTTTTCAATATGCCCTTCGCGTTGGTACGATCGACCTGACCGAGCGCAATGGCGCGCGTGATGATGACCAGCGACTGGGTGCCCGCGACCCCGCCCATACTCGGCACGACAGGCATCAGGACCGCGAGCAACACGATCTTGTCGATGGTCGTCTCAAACAGGCCGACGACGCCAGCCGCAAGAAACGCCGTGCACAGATTCACACCCAGCCAAAGTGCCCGACGTCTTGCGCTCTTGAAGACCGGCGCAAACATATCGTCTTCCTCGTCGAGGCCTGCCGCGCTCATCAACGAATGCTCGGCTTCGTCGCGAATCACATCAACGACATCGTCGACGGTAATACGGCCGACAACACGGTAGTCGTCATCGACGACGGGCGCCGACAGCAAGTCGCGATTCTCGAATTCCCAGACGACCTGCGTGGATGGCGTATGCGCGGGTATCGGCAGCACGTCGGTAGACATGATGCTGGAAACGAGTGCCTCGGAATCGTGTATCAGCAGACGTGACAGGAATAGCGAGCCTACGTATTCGTTGTCGCGGTCCACGACGAAAATCAGGTCGGTGCCGTCGGGCATCTCGCCGACGGCGCGCAGGTACCGGGCGACAACCTCGAGAGTCACATCGGGACGCACCGTCACGATGTCGACATTCATCAGGCCGCCGGCAGAATCCTCGTCGTAGGCCAGGACTTGCTGCAGTCGTTCATGGTCGAGCTTGTCGAGCGACTGCAACACTTGCTGCGTCACCGCTTCCGGCAGGTCGGCGAGCAGATCCGCAAGATCGTCGACCTCCATGCCTTCGGTCGCAGCAATGAGTTCATCGGTCTGCATGCCCTCGATCAGGCCGTCACGCACCTCGTCATTGACTTCGACAAGGACATCGCCTTCGTCGTCGGCATCGACCATTTCCCACAGCAAGGCACGCTCGCGCAATGGCAGAGATTCGAGCAGGCGGGCAATTTCGCTGGGGTGAAGGCTGTGGAT
>DAOWGY010000121.1 GCA_030641695.1 Gammaproteobacteria bacterium | reverse complement strand
GTAACGACCGGATTATTTCCGCCAGAATAAAGGATCCTTTCCTTAATCTTTTCAGAAACCGCGTTCGGCCCAGGCTGATGAGTCGAACACCCTGACATCCTCTTTGCCGTCAATTCCAACATCCGTGCCACAATCAATTGCGAACAGCGGTCCCCCGCCCCAACGGCGGCACATGTGGCAATGGCAGGCTCCCACGTTGGCGGCATGCTTGTGCGCGATTAACTTGACAGCGCCGCACAGGCAACGCCCGGTTACTTCGTTCGACATGGTTCAAACCCTCCTATGTTACGCGTCCTCGACAATGACCACGGAACAGGCGACAAGCGACCTCGCGGTACTGCTCATCAATAATGTGCGTCAGTCCGATGGCCCTTCAGGCGTTCACCAGCACAGCCGCTGCGACCAGCAGTATGACAACCAAAGCCTGAAGTGCCACCCGCTCCCACATGAATTTCTCGGCATGCTCCCGGTCGTAGTCGCCACCACGAGCCATGGAGCGCAGGCCGAGTGCCAGCACGACAACCGTTGCTATCAGTGCTCCGATGATCAGGACATTGATGATAGTCATATGTACCTCCTGCTAGTGGTCCAACAAGTTAATATTGATGGGCCACTAGTGATTGCCGAGTGACTCACACACGGCTTCGAGTGTGGGTTCGATCACGCACGGCGTGCCGACGATCGAGCCTGCAGTGGCAACGTCTTTGAGTCCGTTGCCTGACACGAGACAGACGACGAGTTCGTCCGCCGCGATCTTCTGCTCCCGGACCATGCGTTTCGTGGCAGCCCAGGGAGCGGCCGCAGCGGGTTCAGCGAAGACGCCGGTCATGCGCGCTATCTCCAGGATGGACTCGAGAATCTCGGAGTCTGCAACGGTTACCGCCTCGCCACCGGATTCGATGATCGCTTTCACGGCGGCCAGGCCGTCACGCGGCTGATCGACCGATATCGAATCGGCGATGGTATTGGCGTCGACGTGGTCGATTTTGAGCGTTGGCCAGTCAGGTTCCGAACCGCTCTTGCGGACCTGCTCCACCGCCAGGCTGATCGCGGCGCTGGCGTCTGCTTGCGCGCAGTCGATCTTGGGCAACCGGTCGATGAGACCCACGGCATACAGGTCGCGCCAACCTTTCCAGATACTGCTAAGGATATTGCCATCGCCGGTCGGAACGACGACACGATCGGGCACTCGTCCCAGCTGCTCCCAAATCTCGTACGAACAGGTCTTCTTGCCCTCACGGGTAAATGGATTGAACCCGGTGCTGCGATTGAACCAGCCGAACTCCTGCGACGCGCGCAGGCAAAGATCGTAGGCATCATCGTAGTTGCCGCGCACGGCGAATACGGTCGCGCCGTAAGCCAGCGACTGCGTGAGCTTGGGGACCGGCGCGCTCTCGGGGACGAAGACCACCGCGCGTAGTCCCATCGCCGCGGCAAGACAGGCCGTCGATGATCCGGCATTTCCGGTGCTCGCCACCGCAACGGTATCGGCACCCGTGTCCAGGGCTCTTTGCAGAGCAATGACACTGGCACGGTCCTTGATCGATGCACTCGGATTGCCGGTATCGTCTTTGAGATAGAGATTCCTCAAGCCGATGGACTCGCCCAGTCGCCCCGCCTTGTATAGAGGCGTACCGCCAATCTTCAGGGACAACGAAGTGCCGGGGTTTTCCACAGGCAGGAAAGCGCTGTATCGGAAGATGCCGTCGACGCTTTCGAACGCTGTACTGATCTCAGCGTAGTCGTAACTGATGTCGAGATTGCCGCCGCAAGTCGGACACACGAAACCCGCGTAGTCCGCGGCTTGCGTAGTGTTACAGGCGATGCAGCAATAACCGTTCATAAGTTAGCGTTCATGTTTGTCCGCGATCACGGCACGATATGTGTGCCGTGGGTGCCGTGAATCGCGCCTCCCAGGTGATGTGGCTGGGTGATGATGACTTTTTCCCCGCCCGCTTCGAGAAACGCGATTGCCGCCTCGATCTTGGGTCGCATGCTGCCGGTGGCGAAGTGGCCTTCGTCCAGGTACTTGCGACATTCCGCCGCATTCAGGCGTTCGATTTGTGTCTCCTCCGGCGTGCCGAAGTTCAGCGCGACCTTGTCCACGTCCGTCGAGAAGACGAGCACTTTCGCCCCCAATTCCCGCGCGAGCAGGCAGGACGCCGCATCCTTGTCGATGACAGCAGGTCGCGGCCGCAGAGACCCGGCCGGCTTGTATATGACCGGGATACCGTCACCGCCGGCAGCCACGCCGAGCGTACCGCTATCGAGCAGCGTGCGAATCGCCGCTAGCTCGATGATCTCGATCGGCTCAGGCGACGGCACGACCCTGCGCCAGCCGCGATTCGCGTCTTCGGCAATCGCCCAGCCGTCATCCTCGGCATGCTGCCGCGCTTCGGATTCGCTCATGAACGGACCAATGGGCTTGGTCGGATTGTCGAAGCTCGGGTCCTCGGGGTCCACGACGACCTGCGTGACGATGGCGACGACCGGCTGCACCTTCCCCTGGATCAGGAATTCGTTCTGCAGCGACTGGGCGATCTGCATGCCGATCGAGCCCTGCGTGTCGGCAACGCAGTTTGCGAGCGGCACCTGGTGCAATGCAGCTTTTGCCAGTTCCGAGCGCAGCAGGATGAATCCGACCTGCGGCCCGTTGCCGTGAGTCACGACGACGCGCCTGCTTTCATTGACGATAGGGGCGATGTGGGCTGCGGTCTCGCCGGCCGCCCGATACTGGTCCACGACGGACATGTGCTCGGCATCCGTTATCAGGGAATTGCCACCGATGGCGATGACCACCAGTGGTTTGTCGCTGCTGTCTGGTTTCGTCGTCATGTTCTCGCCTTACATCGTCAGCGCCATCAGCGCTTTGGCCGTGTGCAACCTGTTTTCCGCTTCCGGATAGACTCGCGACTGCGGGCCATCGATGACGGCGTCGGTCACTTCACAGCCTCGATCTGCCGGCAGGCAATGCATGTAGATAGCATCTTCCTGCGCCCTTGCCATCATCGCCTCATCGCAGATCCAGTGTCGGTACTGCCTGGCGACCTTCATCGCCTCGTCCGGTTTGCTGAAAAGCGACTCCACACCCCAGCTCTTCGGGTACACGATATCGGCGTCGGCGAATGCCTCTTCCATGTTGTCGACAACCTCGAACGTGCCACCGGAACGCTCGGCATTTTCCCTGGCAAGCTTCATCGGCTCTTCCATCAGCGTGTATTCCGGCGGGTGTGCGAGCGTTACGTTCATGCCGAAACGCGTCATCAGCATGATAAGTCCCTGCGGCACTGACATGGGCTTCACGTAGCTCGGTGCATATGCCCACGAAACCGCTATCTTTTTATTCTTCAGATTCTTGCCGAACTCCTCACGAATCGTCATGAGATCCGCGAGCGTCTGACAGGGGTGGTCGACGTCGCATTGCATGTTGATGACGGGGATATCCGCCCACTGTGCCACGTCGCGCATGTAGCTCTGCCCCTCTCCCGGCACAAGGTCGTGCCGGATCATGATGCCGTGCCCGTAGCCGGACAGGATGATGCCCATGTCCTTCGGGCTCTCACCGTGCGCAATTTGCGAGGTCTCGGAGTCGATAAAGTGTGCGTGTCCGCCGAGCTGTGTCATGCCCGCCTCGAACGAGTTTCTCGTGCGCGTGGACTTGTCGAAAAAGATCAGAAACGCTGACTTGTGTGGCAGGTGCAAGGTCGGCACGCCACTCTTGAATTCCTTCTTCAGCTGATCCGCCGTATCCAGTGCCAGTTCGATCTCTTCGTTCGACCAGTCCTGCGTCATCAGCCAGTCACGGCCTTTCAGTTCAGTGCAAATGGTCTCTATCGCGTTCACTGTGTGGCCTCCGTCTCCGGGCCCTTCGCGAATTCATCCACGAGAGCAGCGTAGAAAGCGCTGCAGCGAACGAGGTGCTCGATCTCTACCTGCTCGTTCGGTGCGTGCGCGAATTTCTCATGACCCGGGCCGAAACCGATCGTCGGCATACCCAGCATGCCTGCCGTTGCCACAGCATTGGTGCTGAACACCCAGAAACCGACTTCGGCGTCTTCACCGAAGGCGTTCTGGTGCGCGGCGAGCGCGGCTTTGGTGCCCGCCGCATCTTCGGGCAGCTCCCAGGTCGGGTAATACTTGCGCGTTGGGTAGGTCAGGCCGGTGTAACTCGGCACGGCGTACTCGAGCACCGTGACGCTTGCATCAGCAGCCTGCACCGATGGCAATGCCTCGATCTCGGCGACCGCCGTCGCTTCGGTCTCGCCGATCGTCAGGCGCCGGTCGAGATGAATCGTGCAGCCATCCGCAACGGCACACAGGCTCGGCGACGTGGAGCGAATCTCGCTGATCGTCACAGTTCCTTTGCCGAGGGGATCGCGCGGCTCGAGGCGTTCGTTGAGCGACTCGATGTCGGCAATGATGTCCGCCATTTTGTACACGGCGTTGACGCCACGTTCCGGTGCCGAGCCGTGGCAGGAAACGCCGGACGTGTGCACTTCCATTTCCATGCGCCCGCGATGGCCGCGATAAACGCGCAGGCTGGTGGGCTCGGTAATAACCACGAGTTCGGGCCGAATGCCGTCCTCGTTGGCGATGTACTGCCAACACAGTCCGTCGCAATCCTCTTCCTGAACAGTAGCAGTAACGTACAGCGTGACATTGTCCGGAATACCCCTTTGCTTTATCAGCCCTCCCGCGTAGACGCTCGCGGCAACGCCACCCTTCATGTCGCTTGTACCGCGACCGTAAAGGATGCCGTCCTCGATATCGCCCGAGAACGGTTCCCGGTCCCACAGCGAACGGTCTCCGACATCAACCGTATCGACATGGCCGTCGAACGCAATCACGCGCGGCCCTGATCCGATGCGGCCGATCAGGTTGCCCATCGGGTCCACCGTGACCTCGTCGAAGTCGAGTTTTTCCATCTCTTCTCGTATGCGTTCGATCACGTTGCCTTCCTGCGAACTTAGCGACGGGATGCGGATAATGTCCTGCATGAACGTCGTCAGGTCTGCGCCGAGTTGGCGCGCGTCGTTGAGGTAGTTGTTATTCATTGAATGCCTCGATCAGTCGGTCCCATTCGTCCACGACGTCCTGCGAGAAAATCTGCTTCCAGAAGTCCTCGTCCCAGAGTTGCCGTAGTTCGTCGGATGTCTTGCCCTGTTGTTCCACCCAGGTGAAATACTTGAAGTTGTGCAGCGCTTTTTGATCCGCGTAATTCAGCTCGCGCAGGTGGTCTGTCGTAATGCCTTGCAGATAGCGCGCGTAATGTCGCTCGGCAAGGCGTGTGTCGTATTTGCCATGGGTCTCGGTCATTTCCTGCATGCGTGACGAGTACATGCTCATCGCGTCGGTCAACGGCGTGAAGATGACGTCGCGGCCGTCCATGTCGTAGTAGTGCGCCGTCTTGATGGCCGCGACGAGGTTGCAAATGCTCGAGATACCGAGCAGACCGAGCGATTCCAGCATGCTCTCATCCACTCCCTCGCCGAGCAGGCAGTCACGACCCGCGTCTTCGTTGAACAGGCGCATCAACTGCATCGTCTGCTCATCATCAATGGCGGCCACGAGATTGGTGTTTCTCACATTGTGAATCCACGGAATGTGCTTGTCGCCGATGCCCTCGATACGGTGCTCGCCGAATCCGAATTCCAGCAAGGTCGGACATTGCAGCGCCTCGGTCGCGACCACACGAATACCCGGATGCTGCGTTCGCAAGTAGTCGCCCGCCGCGATGGTTCCCGCAGAGCCGGTGGCACTGACGTAGCCGGACAGACGGCGTCCTTCGCTGTAGTGCTTCCGGTATATCTCCTCGACGATCGAGCCCGTCATCTGGTAATGCCAGATCGCGTTACCGAATTCGGCAAACTGGTTGAAAATGACGATGCCGTCGCCGCGCTCGTGCGTCAGCTCCCAGCACTTGTCGTAGATTTCCTTGACGTTCGACTCGGTGCCCGGCGTTGCAATGATCTCGTCGGTGCCGATCTGCTCGAGCCAGTCGAAACGCTCGCGGCTCATCCCTTCGGGCAGGATCGCGACCGCGGGGCATGCAAGCAGCGCGCAATCGTACGCCCCGCCGCGGCAGTAGTTGCCCGTGGACGGCCATACGGCTTTTTGTGTCTCCGGGTCGAAATTGCCTGTAACCAGTTTCGGCACGAGACAACCGTAGGCCGCACCGACTTTGTGGACGCCTGTCGGGAACCAGTTACCGACGATGCCGATGATCGTCGTATCCACACCTGTGATCGCCCTGGGAAACTCGATCCAGTTGCCGTCATTGAAGCCACCGCCGTGTTCGACGGGCTCGTTTTTCCACGTAATGCGGAACAGGTTTGCGGGGTCTACATCCCAAAGACCGACATTTTTGAGCCGCTCGGCGATGTCATCGGGTACAAGGCCCGGATCCTTTTGCTGCGCGAACGTCGGCAACACGATATTGCGCTCGCGAGCGCGTGCAATCGTTCGTTTGAGGACTTCTCTGTTGATGTCAGGTACCAGGCTCATCGTTTGCCTCCGGGAACAATTGCCGGAATGGGTTCGCGGTCGCCCCATGCCAGTTCGACTGTGCTGCTGCCTTCGCGCATCGCGCGAAGCAACTCATCCTGATCGACAGGCAAGCTGCATACGCGAACGCCGGTAGCGCGGTAAATTGCATTGGTGATAGCAGGCGCCGTTGGAATGCTGGGTAATTCGCCAACACCTTTTGCTCCGTACGGCCCCGTCGACGCACTGTGTTCGACGATGTGCGAGGTGATCGCCGGTGTGTGCGTGATACTCGGTATCTTGTAGCGCGCCATGACGTTGGTCCACGGCTTGCCGTCTTCCTGAATGTAATGCTCGGTTAGCGCGAACCCGATGCACATCACGATACCGCCCTCGATCTGCCCTTGTATGGTCAACGGGTTAATTGCGCGTCCGACATCGTGCGCGGCGACGACTTTGCGAACGTGCACCTCGCCCGTGTTCATGTCGATTTCGACGAGCGCGGCCTGCGCGCAAAAACTGAACGCGACATGCATATCGCCGCCGCTGCCAAGGGGTTGAGTCTCGGGCGCTTCGTAGTCGTATCGGACAAGCACGTGGTCACCGTCAATCGCGAGTTTCTCAGCGGCTTGTTGCGCCGCGAGGCGCACGGCGTTGCCACTGACAAAAGTCTGCCGGCTTGCCGTCGTCGGCCCGCCATCGGGGCAGAAATCGGTATCGCCGAGCAGGACGTTGACGCTTTCGATCGGGATTCCGAGTTCTTCTGCCGCGCAGGCAGCGAGTACGCCGGGCAGGCCCTGGCCCATCTCGGCGGACGATATGCGTACTTCGGCCCGCGTCGCTTTCCCGGCATCGGCCCACGCTTCGACCTCGGCACCGGCCTTGTCGACCGCACCGCCACCGAGCCCCGTGTTCTTGTAAGCGACTGCCACGCCCCACGCGAAGCGGCTGCTGCCCTCTTCCCAGGTCCAGCGGAAGTCATTACCGCGCATATCGGCTGCGACTTTGTCGATGCACTCGTTGAGGCCGACGCTTTCGCGCATAACCTGACCCGTCGACGTTGTCTTGCCGACGTCGAGCGCGTTGATACGTCGAATCTCGACAGCATCGAGTTCCAGCTTTTCGGCGAGCGTGTCCATATTGCTCTCGACGGCGAAGCAACTTTGCGTCACTCCGAAACCGCGGAGAGCGCCGCTCGGTGCGTTATTCGTATACATCGCAAAACAATCGACTTTGACGTTCGGCACATCGTAAGGGCCTGCGGCGTGAGTCGTGGCGCGCCCCAGTACTTTTTCGCTGAGGCTCGCATAAGCGCCGGCATCACCGTACAAGGTCGCTTGAACCGCTGTAAGCCTGCCGTCTTTTTTCGCTCCGGTGCGAATGCGAATGACCGTAGCGTGGCGTTTCGGGTGGACCAGCAGACTTTCCCGTCGCGAATACAGCATCTTGACCGGGCGCCCTGTCTTCTCCGCCAGCAGTGCTGCATGAATCTGGCCCGTGATGTCTTCCTTGCCGCCGAAGCCACCGCCCATCAGCGTTGCAACGACTCGTACCTCGTCCGGTTCAACGCCGAGGGCCGCTGCGGTCTGGCTGCGGTCCTGGTATGGAATCTGGCTACCGACGTAAATCGTGATCTTGTCGTGCTGCGCCGTTTCACCACGCACCGCAGCAGCATCGAGCACACCGCCGAATTCGGTTGGGTCATAACCAGCCGGCACGCCGATCGAGCACTCGGGCTCCAGGAACATGTGCTCGGTGGCCTGCGTGCGATACGTCTGCTCGACGATCACGTCGGCTTCTGCAAACCCGGCCTCGATGTCGCCTTTGTCGACTTTGATATGTTTCAGCAGGTTGCCGTCGTCGCGCCCTTCGTGCACCAGCGGTGCATCGGACCTGGCGGCCTGTATGGCGTCGCCGACAACGGCCAGTTCATCGTAATCGACCTCGATCAGATCTACCGCCGCTGCAGCGATGTCATCGGAATCCGCGGCAACGATCGCAACGGCGTCGCCCGAGTAGCGAACCTTGTCGCCGCAAAGCACGGGCCAATCATCGATGACCAGGCCATGCCGCTTGTGGCCCGGCACATCCTCATGTGTCAGCACGGCACGAACACCCGGCAACGCGCTTGCGGCCGAGGTTTCGATAGAGCGAATGCGAGCGTGCGGTACACCCGAGCGTTTCGTACGTGCGTACAACGTGCCCGGGAAGTCATAGTCATCGGTGAAACGTGCACTGCCCTCGATCTTGGCGCGCGCGTTGGGGTTCGGCCTCGCTTGTCCAATCGCCGCGCTCGCCGGCCGGGTCTGCGGCGGCGACGGGGCGACGTCATGGCCTGACGCCTGCATGATGGCGCGCACCACGCTGTGGTAGCCCGTGCATCGGCAGTAGGTGTCCTTCAGTGCGACAGAAATATCGTCTTCGGTCAGCGATGTACCCTTGTCGTCGATGAGGGCTTTGGCCGTCATGATCATGCCTGACGTGCAGATGCCACACTGAACCGCACCATGCTCGAGGAATGCCTGCTGCAATGGATGCAGTGAACCATTATTCGAGAGGTTCTCGATGGTCTCGACATTTGCGCCTCGCGCCTTGAACGCCGGATAGACACAACTCGAGACGGGCGTGCCATCGACAAGCACTGTGCAAATGCCGCACTCGGCTTCATTACAGCCGACTTTCGTGCCCGTCAGTCCCAGGTCATTGCGCAGTACTTCGGATAGATAGCGTGACTCGGGCACGTCGAGTTCGACCGGCTTGCCATTGAGTGTCATGTGAAGTTTGCTCATGACGCAGCCCCATTTGCACGCTCGACGGCGCGATTGAGGATGACAGGCAGGTATGTGCGAACCATTTGCTCACGGTACTCGCGGCTTGCGCGGTATTTGCTGGTGCGTAACTCGACGTTTTCGAGCGCAACTTCGGCCGCTCGCACGAACTGCTCGTTCGTGGCCGGACCGCCGACGAGCACCTCCATCGCCGGTTCAGCCAGATAGGGAACAGGCCCGACCGGCCCCATGCTTATGCGCGCATCTGTGATCGTGTTCGCGTCGTCGATCTGCAGGCGCACGCCCACGGAGATGATTGGCAGGCACAAACCCTGTGGTCGCATCACGCGATGATGTGCGGAACCTTCACCGGCAGCAGTTGGCCGGAATCGCAATCGCGTCAGGATTTGCCGGTAGCGATCGATGAAGCTCTTCCCCGGCCCCTTGAACGAGTCCTGTAGCGGCATCCATCGTATGCCGTCATCGCTCGCAACTTCGATCTCGCCGCCGAGCGCCAACAAGCCGATTGTACCGTCGCCGGCCGGCAAAGCATGCGCAACGTTACCTGCCAGGGTGCCGACGTTTCTGACCTGCGGTCCGCCGATGACGCCACAGCTCTCGGACAGGCACATGCCGTATTTGAGAATGCGCGCGTCTCTGACGATCCGGCTGTGCGTGACGCCGCAGCCGATGACGATGTTGTCCTCATCGGAGGTGATCACGTCGAGGCCTTCGATGTGAGTGACGTCGACCATCGCTTCGACGGGCCGGTGCAGTCCGCGTCGCGTCTCGACCAACAAATCGGTACCGCCTCCAACAACGCGCGCCCGGCCATCGTAGCGACGCAGGATCTCCAGCGCCTCGGCCACAGTGGCGGGCGTGTAGTAATGCTCCCAGCGATTTGTCGATGCCGTGGTCATTGTGGTTACTGAATTCTCGACCAAATCGAAGATGCGCGTTCGGTGCAGAATGCGCGCACCCCGTTTTCGTCCAGATGCGGGATATCGCCTGCATCGACTATCACGTCGCCTCTCGCGATCGTCGTGTGCACACGGCTAAAACCAAGGCCGAACAACAGGTGACCGTAGAATGTGTCAGCGCGCAAGGGTGTAAACGGCACATAGTTGTAAATAACGACATCGGCGAGCTGCCCCGCCGCAAGCGCGCCGCGGGGTTCGGCGAACAGGCGGTTGCATATCCGCGGATTGTTCCAGAGCAGGACTTCGCAGGCCTCGACGAATCCCAAAGTCGGATCCTGGTGCAAAGTGCGTTGATGCATGTACATTGCACGCGCCTGGGAAATCACGTGAGACGACATGCCGTCGGTGCCAACCCCGACAAGCACGCCGTGGTCGAGCATGTCGAGAAAGGGCGAAACGGGCAGACCGTTGTTCATGTTCGATTCGGGATTGCTGACGAGCATCGATCCGGTGTCGTGCAACAGATCCATTTCGTCAGGCTCGAAATGTGTGCCATGCACGAAAATCGTCTTGTCGCCCGTGATGCCGAACTCGTGAAAGCGATCGAGGACGCGTTTGCCGTATCGGTCCCTGGTCGTCTCGACATCGATCTTGTCTTCGGCGGCATGCACATGAAACCCGGCGCCGAGGTCATTGCCAATCGCGGAGCAACGCTGCAGGGTCTCGTCGCTGAGCGTCATGGATGCATGCATGCCGAACAGCGCGGTCATCTGCCCGTCGCCGGCTTCGCGACACTTGCGAATGTAGCGTTCGTTCTCCTCGATGCCTTCGCCTGCCCGGTTACGATCCGACACTTCGTAGCACAGGCAGCCACTCAGACCGACATCCATGAACGCGCGCTCCACCCAGTCGAGGCTGCCGTCGCAACAGGCCGGCGATGCGTGATGATCGATTACCGTAGTACAGCCACTCAATGCTGCGTCCATCAGCGCAAGCAATGACGAGTAGTACACGTCGTCGGTATCCAGGACCGAATCAAGTTTCCACCACAGGAACCTGAGGTTTTCATCGAAGTTCGTGGCCGGTGGACCCGGCGGCGTGAAGCCGCGTGCAAACGTGGAATAAAGATGATGGTGCGCGATGATCAGCCCGGGCATGACGAGCTTGCCGCCGGCGTCAATCGTGCGGTCGGGAGTATAAGACTCAGTGTCGAGGCTGCCGACGTCGACAATCTTTGTGTCTTCGATATAGACGCTGCCGCCATCGATAACGCGATTGTTGTCATCGAGTGTGACCAGTTGCGCATTGGTAATTAGCAGCGAACTCATGCGTCCTGTCTCATAATGTCGGCTTTGGCAGATGCGGCATCGAGCTGGCGATGCCCTGGAGTAGTACTCTCATTGCGGCCAACGGCGCTGCGTTATCGGGCTCTCCGCCGGGACCGATCTGATGTGTCTCGCCCTTGTATCTCGCATCCATTGACCAAACGCCTTCGTTCCTGAAAATCATAAAAGCGTTGTCGTCCTCTGCCTCGAATTCCTTGCGATCGAGGTATAGCCGCGGCTTGTCTCGATAAGGCCTGCCCGCAGTCGGGCAGAACGTCGTGCAATTGCCACACTCGTTGCAGAGATCGGCGAGTACGGCCACCTGGTAGCGTTGCCGCACGATTGAATCCGGGGAGTCGGTTTCATAGGTCTGCAGCGCAAGGTTCGGGCAAACGCCTACACACAGGCTGCAGTAGACATCGCAGTCGAGGCAACGAGACGCTTCATCACTTGCCTGATGTTGTTCGTACGTGAGCACGACTTCCTCGAAACCCTGTCGACTGTCGAGCGGCAGTTGCGGTGCAGGAACACGCCACTCCCGGTGGCTTTTGCGACGTATCAGCGACGCAGTATCTACGACGGTTCCGTTTGACATTGTCGCTGGCACTTCGCGCTGCAAAATATGATCGGCAATCGCTTTGCCTGCCGCTGCCGCTTTGACGATCGAAGCAGGCCCTTCGTTGGCTACGTCCCCACCTGCATAGACGCCGGCCAATGACGTCTCGAATGTCACGGAATCGGCCTTGATGTAACCGCGCTCGTTGAGATCAATCTCTTCGCCGTCGAGAAAGTCGAGTACGGCATGCTGGCTAATCGCCAATATCACGGTATCGAGCGGCACTTCGAATTCGGTGTCGGGCACCTCGTGTGGAATCTTGCGGCCCGATGCATCGCGATCGCCTTTGTACTCCATGCGCCGGCACACGAGTCCTCGAAGTACGCCGTCTTCCACAACCAGTCGATGCGGCTTGCACATCTCGAGAACCTCGATGCCTTCTTGCAGGAGATGGGCCACCTCTTCGCGGTCGGCAGGCATTTGGTCGATCGTGCGCCGGTAAACAAGGCACACGTCGCTGCCGGACAATCTCTTCGCAACACGCGCGCAGTCCATCGCCGTGTCACCAGCACCAATAACGCCAATGCGTTTGCCGAGACTGAGCGATTCGTCTTCGCGGGCTTGCCGCAGGAACTGCAACGCATCGATCACGCCATCGCAATCTTCGTGTTCGAGACCGAGCGCCTTGCCGAGCTGCGC
>DAOWGY010000204.1 GCA_030641695.1 Gammaproteobacteria bacterium | reverse complement strand
GGCATGAACTCCGAGCCGAGACGTGTCGCGGGCCACAAGCCGACAAACAGAACGATCGCGGCAAGTACCAGGGTTTCCCGCGGGTAACGAATGACCGCATTGATGACCGGCCGGTAGGTAGCGATCAACACGCGATTGATCGGGTTCTTGTGCTCGGGCGTCACCTTGCCGCGGATGAAATAGCCCATCAGGACCGGCACAAGTGTGATGGACAAACCGGCGGCGGCCGCCATCGCATAGGTCTTGGTGAATGCGAGGGGAGCGAAAAGCCTGCCTTCCTGAGCCTCGAGCGTAAACACCGGCAGGAAACTCAGCGTGATGATCAATAGGGAAAAGAACAACGGCGGTCCGACTTCGGATGCGGCGTCGCCCATGATTCGCCAGCGGTTTTCGTCCGTCAGCGGTTCCTTTTCAATGTGCTTGTGCACGTTCTCGATCATGACAATGGCCGCGTCGACCATGGCGCCGATAGCGATCGCAATACCGCCGAGCGACATGATATTGGCATTTATGCCCTGCAGGTGCATGACGATGAATGCCACGAGAATGCCGATGGGCAGACTCAGCATGATGACCACGGAAGAGCGCAGGTGAAAGAGGAACACGGCACAGACGAGAGCGACGACAAGAAATTCTTCGACCAGCTTGCCTTTGAGTGTGTCGACGGCGCGCTGAATCAGATCCGACCGGTCATAGGTGACGACGATCTCGACGCCGTCGGGCAGGCTGCGCTGCAGCTCGGCGAGGCGTTCTTTGACGGCAGCGATCGTCTTCGATGCGTTCTCCCTCCAGCGCATCACGATGACGGCGCCGACAACTTCTCCTTCTCCGTCGAGATCGGCTATGCCCCGGCGCATTTGCGGGCCGATCCGAATTTCCGCGAGGTCCGAGAGCACGATCGGTGTGCCCTCTGCATTGACGCCAAGGGGGATGTCGCTCAGGTCGTCGATTCCCTGCAGATACCCGGTTGCGCGAACCATGTATTCGGCCTCGCCCATCTCGATGACGGAACCTCCCGTTTCCTGGTTTCCGCTCCGAATCTCGGACTTGATCTTCGCAAGCGGAATACCGAAAGCGCGCAGTTTGTCCGGATCGACGACGACCTGGTATTGCCGCACCATGCCGCCGATCGTGGCAACTTCCGCCACACCCGGAACCGTCTGCAACTCGTACTTGAGAAACCAGTCCTGCAGGCTGCGCAGTTGCGCGAGGTCATGTGCTCCGGTCCGGTCGACCAGTGCGTATTCGAATACCCAGCCGACACCCGTCGCGTCAGGGCCCAATGCGGGCTTGGCGTTGTCCGGTAGCTGTCCCGACACCTGGCTCAGGTACTCGAGTACACGCGAACGTGCCCAGTAAAGGTCGGTGCCGTCTTCGAAAATTATGTAGACGTAGGAGTCGCCGAAAAACGAGTATCCGCGGACAGTGACCGCTTTGGGCACGGCGAGCATCGCCGTTGTCAGCGGATAGGTCACCTGGTCCTCGACAACCTGCGGAGCCTGCCCGGGGAATGACGTCTTGATGATGACCTGTACGTCCGAGAGGTCTGGCAGCGCATCAACAGGCGTCTGGCGGACCGAGTAGATTCCCCAGGCAGTGACCAGCACGGTCATCACGAGCACCAGGAAGCGGTTCTCGATTGACCATCGAATCAGTCCGGTAATCATTGCGACGGCTCCTTGTCATGCTGGCTGTGATCCACGGGCTTGTCGGGCGATGACTCCATGCCAGAGAGCGCCGCTTCGATATTCGATTCCGAATCGATCAGGAACTGGCCGGACACGACGACAGGATCGCCATCCGATACGCCTTTCAAAATCGCGACTCGATCGCCGGACTCTATGCCTACCTGCACGGGTTGCGACCGGAAGCGGCCCTCGCCAAGCGCAATGACGACCCTGTCGACGCTACCGCCGCGGATCAGCGCCTCGCGAGGTATGTGCACAATCTCATCAGTGCTATCGCCCTGAATCGTCACTCGCGCAAACATGTTCGGCCGCAGTACCAGGTCGGCATTGTCAAAACGCAGTCGCACCCTGAGCGTTCGAGTTATCGGGTCGAGTTCGGGATAGACGTAGTCCACTGCGCCATGCCACATCTTCCCGGGCAGATAGTCGAGCTCTACCATCGCGTGCTGGCCGGGACGTACCCACGCTGCCTGGCGTTCGAACACTTCAGCGATGACCCAGACCTTGTCGAGTTCGGCGATCGACATGATATCGGTGGCGGGTGTCACGAAGATGCCTTCGCGAACGCCGAGTTGTGCGATTACGCCATCAGATGGCGCATTGACGCGAACGCGTTGACGCACAGTGCGTTCCTTTTCGAGCCGTGCAATTCCACTCGACGTCACGCCGAGGGCATTGAGCCGTTCTTTCGACGCACTCTGTAGCACGGTATTGTTGCTGCGCAAGGCCGCAAGGTACTCTTGTTGCGCATTGACCAGCGTTGGTGAATATAGCTCGAACAGCAATTGTCCTTTGGTGATCGTATCGCCGCTGGCCTTGGTGGCGAGTCTCTCGATCCAGCCGTCGACGCGCGTGTGAATATGCTGCAGCGTATCCTCGTCATAGCCGACGTAACCGACGGTCTCGATGCGCCGGGACAACGTGCCACGCATCGCGGCCGCCGTTCGCACCCCGAGGTTATTGACGATCGTCGGATCGATCTTCACGACGCCGGGCCGGCCGTCCACCTCGTCCGCGTATACCGGAAGGAGCTCCATACCCATCGGCGATTTACCAGGCTCGTCGCGTCGAAAGTTCGGGTCCATCGGCGCCACCCAGTAAAGAACTTCGCGCTCACTGCTGGCGTTGGCTGGAGAATCGCCGTCCGCCGAGCCGAAGTACCGTCCGACGACAAAGCTCATGCCTACTGTCGCGACAAAAGTAACAATCCACAGAATCTTCTTGTTCATCGAGGAAGTCCTCCGAGATTCGCGAGCACGGCGTAGCTTTGCGCGCGCTCGATTCGCAAACGAATGTAATCAATGCGTGTATTCAGGTCGTCGATGTAGCCGCGCATGACATCCGCGAAGTCGCTGCTGTCGCTTTGGTAGGCCAGCAGTGCTGCCTGGGCGTTGTCATTGGCCTGCCCGAGAATGCGCTCCTCGTACAGCGTGAGCCGCCGTGTCAAATCGTGCCAATGCGCGAATTCGGCTTCGAGCTGGCTCTTGAGCTCGCGCAGGATCTGAACCTTCGACGACTGTGCGGCGCTGCGTTCCTGCAGGGCCGCCGACAGCGTGCTGTCGACGGATTTCTTGCGAAAAAACGGCAGTCCGACGGTGACGTTGAGACTGACGAAATCAGACCGCGGATCGCCGTTCGGCAGAGAGCCGTCGCGGTAGCTGTAGGCCAGATCGAGGGCCCACTGCGGCTTCGAGCGCTCGTCTGCCAGATCTACCCCGGCATCTCTAGCCGCGATCTGCGCATCCGCTGCCATC
>DAOWGY010000040.1 GCA_030641695.1 Gammaproteobacteria bacterium | reverse complement strand
CGACAAGCCCACGTCGATACCGCTCGTTATCAACAGTCGCGGCTGCACCGACGGCCGCTTTTGCTACATGCCGCAAACCTGGATCGAAACCGTCAATCTCAAACCGGCGGCGGTGGCGGACAGCGGGCTCGATCTCAGCAATCCGACCGGCAAGATCGATAGCGAATTCCCGCCACCCGACGAGGTGTTCTTCCCTGACCTGTTTGCCGTTGATGGCAACACGGTCGAGGTCGGTATTCGCATCAAGCCCGGTTTCTATGTCTACAAGCACAGAATCACGGCGAAATCGCTGAGCCCGAACGCGCAAGCCGGGCAACTCGACCTCCCGAAGGGCAAGTCGAAGTATGACGAGTTCTTCGGCGAGTCCCAGGTTTACTACGACGAAGTCATCGGCCGGCTCGCGATAGCGCGTGCGACCCCCGAAGCGATGGAACTCGAACTCGAGGTCGGCTACCAGGGTTGCGCCGATGGTGGCCTGTGCTACCTGCCGCAGACGAAAGTGATCACCGTGAGCCTGCCCGAGGCAACGACCGTTTCCGATCTGTCTGAACTGGCGCCACCGGATCAGCCGGTGTCCGAACAGGCTCGCCTGGCCAGGGTCATTACCGAATCGAGCATCTGGGTGGCTATTGGCGTGTTTTTCCTGGCAGGCCTCGGGCTCGCATTTACGCCCTGCGTGTTGCCCATGGTACCGATCCTCTCGGGCATCATCGCTGGTGAGGGCGATAACGTGTCGCCAATGCGCGGCTTCACGCTGGCGCTGAGCTACGTCATGGGCATGGCCATCATATACACGGCCGCAGGCGTTGCCGCCGCAGCCGCCGGCATGCAATTGCAGGCTACCTTCAATCAGCCCTGGATCCTGATCCTGTTCTCCGGGCTGTTCGTGGTGCTTGCCGTTGGTATGTTCGGTGCTTACGACTTGCAGATGCCGAGCGCAATTCAGAGCAGACTCGCAAACGTCAGCGGCAAGCAGAGAAGCGGCACGATGATCGGTGCTTTCATCATGGGTGCATTGTCCGCGCTCGTCGTGACGGCCTGTGTTGCACCGGCGTTGATCGCGGCACTCACCGTGATGGCGCAATCGGGCGACATGGTGCGCGGCGGTGCAGCTCTGTTCGCGATGAGCATGGGCATGGGCGCACCACTGCTGCTCGTCGGCGCGGCACAAGGTAAGTTGTTGCCGAAGTCAGGCCCGTGGATGGTTGCGATCAAGGGCGCGTTCGGTTTCATGATGCTGGGACTGGCCGTCTGGATGCTGTCGCGCATCCTGCCGGGCTCGGTGACGCTGGCACTCTGGGCGGTACTCACGTTCATGGCGGGCGTTTTCATGGGCGGTCTGACCACGTTCGGCCCCGAGGCGAGTCCCGCACAGAAGATGGGCAAGGGATTCGGTTTCCTGGCGATGATCTACGCCGTATTGATGATGCTCGGCGCTTTGACCGGTGGCAGCAATCCGCTGCAGCCGCTCGCAAGTGTGAGTTTCGGGGGTGCGGGCGGTGTCACCGTCGCCGCTCACGACGAACTGCCATTCCAACGCATCAAGTCCGTCGACGACCTCGACCGCGAAATCGAGGCGGCGTCGAGCCAGGGCAAGAGCGCGATGCTCGACTTCTACGCGGACTGGTGCGTATCGTGCAAGGAGATGGAAGCCTTCACGTTTACCGACGATGCGGTTCGCGGTGCATTGTCGAATACCGTGTGGCTGCAGGCTGACGTTACGGCGAACGACGCACAAGACAAGGCGCTGCTCGATCGCTTCGGCGTATTCGGCCCGCCCACAATCATTTTCTTCGGCACGGATGGCCAGCAACGCCACGGCTACGAAGTCGTCGGCTACATGAAGGCAGAGGAATTTGCCGCACATGTTGGCAAGGCGTTTACCGAATCGTCGGTAACCGCGAGCGCTAATTAGTTACTGTAGGAGCGCTTCTTGAAGCGCGATGCGGCCCGATCGCGGTCGCGCTTCGAGAAGCGCTCCAACAAAGGGAGCCAAAGTTACCGTGTCGAGAGTTCTCCTAATATTCGGGGTCGGGTTGCTTGGCCTGATGGCCGCTGCATTGTTCACGGCCGCACGTATGGCGCCATCGGTCAGCGAACCGCCACCGCTGGCAAGCGCGACGCTCGAGGTCAATACGCACCCGTCGTTTTCACTGGCCGGACTCGATGGGGAGGTACACGACTTCTCGGAATTCGACGGCCGCCATCGCCTGCTGAACTTCTGGGCGACCTGGTGCGCACCGTGTCGTCGTGAAATCCCGCTGCTGAAAGAATTCCAGGCAGAACAAGGTGACGACGGCGTCCTCATTATCGGCATCGCCGTCGACATTATGGAGGAAGTGCAAAAGTACGCAGAGGAAGCCGAATTCAACTACCCGATTCTCGTCGGCGAGATGGACGCCATGGCCGTCGCCGAACAATCCGGGCTGCAATTTCATGCGATGCCATTCACGATGATCATCACGAGAGACGGTGAATTCCTGACTGCGCATTTCGGCGAGTTGCACCGTCCCGACCTCAACAAGATTGCTGACATCCTCGGCCGTCTCGACGCCGGCGACATCGATACCGATACCGCGAGGAAAGCGCTGGACCTGTAAGAGCCCGCTGTTGGG
>DAOWGY010000064.1 GCA_030641695.1 Gammaproteobacteria bacterium | reverse complement strand
ATGTGGCACGCACGGCGTCCTGGCCAGTCGACATCTCGCCATTCGGCGGCATCAGCCGTGCGTCGCTGGTGTAAAGAGCGGCAATCGCGTCCACGTCCTTGGCGTTGAGCGCGGCTTCCCAGGCATCCGAGCGCGACGTGATCGCGGACGGGTCGCCGGGCGCCGCCTGGTTGCAGGCGGCGACGATGAGCAAGAGGGGCATAACAAGGAATAGTCTTTTCATTATTCGATCCTCTGGTAGGACGTTTGTAGTACTGGTATAAGCCTAGCAGACAGACGGGCGATAAGGGGCAGGGAGCTGAGTATATGAAGAACAAACGGTTGTATATCGTCCTGGCTGTGATTATTGCAATCGTGCTAATGCTAACTGTCGGCGCCCGGAATCCGCTTGACGTTAATCTGAAAATCCTGGCGATCAACGATTTTCACGGCAACATCGCCACATCATCCGACGGCTTCGGCGGAACCGGGCGCGCTGACTTTCTCGCAGCCAACATTCAAGCTGCAGAGGCGCAGGCCGAGCACTCGATCTTCGTGTCCGCAGGCGACCTCATCGGCGCCTCGCCATTGATCTCTGCGCTGTTCCACGACGAGCCGACGATCGAGGCGATGAACCTGCTCGGTCTTGATATCAATGCCGTCGGTAACCACGAGTTTGACGAAGGGAAAGATGAGCTGCTCCGTATGCAATTCGGCGGCAGCCATCCTGTCGACGGTGATCTTGACGATGACCCGTTCCTGGGAGCCCAGTTCGAGTTTCTTGCGGCCAACGTCGTCTTGGACGAAACAGGCGAGACGATCTTCCCGCCGTACACGATCCGCAACTTCGGTGGCGTGAAGGTGGCGTTCATCGGCATGACCCTCGAAGGGACGCCGGCCGTAGTCACCGTAGCCGGCGTCGCGGGCCTCACGTTCAACGACGAGGTCGAGACCGTGAACGCACTGGTTCCCATGTTGCAACACGACAACATCGAGGCGATCGTGGTTCTGCTCCACGAAGGCGGGCACTCCGATGGTGGGCCGAACGACTGTGGTACCCAGCTGGCCGGTTCCATCGCAGAAATCGTGCCGCTGCTGGACGACGCCGTCGACCTGATCATCGCCGGACACACCAACGACGAGTTCATTTGTGAAATCGATGGCAAGTGGGTAACGATGGCCGACAATCGAGGTCGCCTGTTCACCGATATCGACGTGACACTGAATCGGGTCACCAGGGACATGACCGTCGTGGCGATCAACAACGTCCCGAACCTGCAGGAAGATGTCATTCCTGATCCCATCGTGACGGCGCTCATCAACAGGTACGACACGCTCGCGGCGCCGGTCGCCAATTCCGTTATCGGCACGGTTACGACCGACATATCGCGATCTCGCAACGCAGCCGGGGAGTCCGCACTCGGCGATGTCATCGCCGACGCCCAGTTGGCAGCTACAGCTGCGGTCGGACGCGGCGAAGCGGTCGTGGCCTTCGTGCATTCCGGTGGTATCCGCGACGACCTCGATTTTCTTGCCGGCGGACCGGAGACTGACGGTGAGGTTACCTATGGCGAAGCATTTTCGGTGCACCCCTTCGGCAACACTGTGGTCACGATGGACCTCAGCGGTGACCAGATCCACACGCTGCTCGAGCAACAATGGGTAGGGCAACCCGTCCCGCATTTTTTGCAGGTGTCGCAGGGCTTCAGCTACGCATGGAGCGCGTCGGCGCCGGCCGGGGACAAGGTCGACCCGAATTCGATCCTGCTCAACGGTGCACCAGTTTTTCCCCTCACCACCTACCGCGTGACCGTGCCCAGCATTCTGGCCGATGGTGGCGTCAATTTCACGGTGCTCATCGAGGGTACGAATCGACTGGGCGGCGAGGTCGAACTCGATGCGCTAAAGGCCTACTTCGAAGTGAATTCGCCCATTTCTCCAGGAGCGCAGGACCGGGTCACTGTGCTGCCCTAGTTAAGTCTCCGCCAACCGCGGTTTTTCCCCAGGAAATCGTCACTGATCGATTGCCAGTGGAAATGGGTATTCCAGCCGGCACGGCCGCCTGATCGTAGCGCTGCCAGGTTATGTCACATAGCGGACGGATGCCTGGTGTGTAGACGTAAGATGGGTCGGATTAATCAGGACGCAATCTCCTGACTTATCCAATAAAAAAAACCGCTATCTATGGAAATCCTGTTTCAATTCTTTGATGAGGTGGACGACTTCATTGTCGCCACGGCGCTCCGTTTGCAGCGCTCGCTATCTCCGCGGCCACCGGAACGGCGGCAGGTCCTCAGAACACCTGACATTACTGCCAAGCCGACATTGCCGGTCGCTCGATAAAGGCGTAATTAAGTCAACGGCAGTTCGCTCGCGTGCGAAACCCGGTTTCGGCCGGTTGCTTTGGAATGATAGAGGGCCCGGTCAGCCTCACAGATCAGCATGCCGGTGTCGATATGCCGCTCGTCCAGAGTCGAGATCCCGATGCTCACCGTAATTGGTCGTTCGGGACACGAGCACGACTCAAGCATCTTACGGCATCGCTCTGCCAGCACCGCGGCACACTTCCCGTCGGTCTTAGGCAGTAGGATTACAAACTCCTCACCGCCGATACGAGCGATGAAATCGGTCGAGCGCATGCTCTCCTTGAGATATCCGGCAATCATTCTGAGCGCATCATCACCTGCCGGATGGCCGAATTCATCGTTATAGGACTTGAAGTGATCGGCGTCCAGAAGCAACACCGACAGCGATGAATCGATTTGCCTCGCACTCTCGAACGCCAATCGAAACTCTTCTTCGAACGAGAAACGATTGTGTAGACCGGTAAGGTCGTCGGTAACGCTCAGTGTCCTGAGGCGGGCATTTGTCAGCTCGAGCTGCTGATGGTATTCCTCGAGCTGGCTCTGATAATTGCGTAATTGTACGGTGCTGTTCTTCAACTCTTCCACCGCGTTTCTCAATTCGACCTGAGCAACAACCTGCCGTGAAAGTGCTTGCAGCGCGTTTTCCTGGTCTTCGGTGAGTTGATGCGGGGTTTCATCGATGACGCACAACATGCCGAGCGCGTCGCCGTCCAAGGTTGACAGAGCTGCGCCTGCGCAGAAGCGGAGCTGCGTCCCGTTGATTGACAGAGGAGTATCGGCGAAACGTTCATCAAAACGCGTGTCGGGAACCACGAACAGATCATTCGGTTGAGCAATCGTCCGTTCGCAGAGGTGTACCGCATGCAGTGCCTGGTCGGCGTCGATGCCGTGCCTGGATTTGATCGACTGTTGGCCATCATTGATCAGGCTGACCAGGGCAATCGACGTGTCGCAAATCAGTGCTGCGAGGTCCGTGATGTCGTCATAGGCTTTTTCGGGCGTGATTTCCACTGGATCGCCTCAATGCGTAATTGTCAGGCCGGGAGATAACGTAACGCCTCGGAATCGAGATCAGTGTGTGGCCCATCACGTTTTGCAGACGTCGTTTGCTCGCGTACGCTGCTATGACGCATATGGTATTTACGAAGCACTGTATTCACGCACGGGAGACGAAATGAAAATGATGGGCGCCCCGAATTCAGCGGGGGTCATTGTGTTTAGAATCAAGTTCCGCTGCTACCGCTAGATCGCGTTCGGCCGCCTCATGATTTCCTAGTGCATTATGTGAGGCACTCCGGTCGTAGTACGCGTCGGCGTCTTCGGCGTTTAGTCGAATGGCTTCGTCGTAGTCCTTAACCGCAGCCTTATAGTCTCCGAGTGCGTGGTATGAGGCACCCCGTTGTTTGTACATGAATGCAGGTTCGGCGTTGAGTCGAATGGCTTCGTCGAAATTTTGAATTGCAGCCTTATGGTCTCCGAGTGCGGCGCGTGAGATACCCTCTCTGATGAACGCGGATGCGTCGGCCTTGCGTTTGGCTTCAGCATCGGCGTCCGCCTTGAGCTTGGCTTCAGCATCGGCGTCCGCCTTGAGCTTGGCTTCGGCAATGGCGTCGGCCTCGCGTTTGGCTTCAGCATCGGCGTCCGCCTCGCGTTTGGCTTCAGCATCGGCGTCCGCCTTGAGCTTGGCT
>DAOWGY010000244.1 GCA_030641695.1 Gammaproteobacteria bacterium | reverse complement strand
GTGACTCGCCGAGTTCCATGAACCCCGCCGGTACCGTCCAGTAACCATAGCGCGGCTCGATCGAGCGTTTGCACAGCAATATCTTGCCGTCCCGTTCGGCGACACAGCCGACCACGATCAGCGGGTTCTGGTAGTGCACGGCGTCGCATCGCTCGCAGACCCAGCGTTCGCGGTTGTCGTCGGCGGGTGTCTTGCGAGCGACCAGCGAGCCGCAAGTTGAGCAATACTTCATGTCATATCATGGGTTTGGTGCCGGGAGAGGGAATCGAACCCTCACTTCCTTTCGGAAACCGGATTTTGAATCCGGCGCGTCTACCAGTTCCGCCACCCCGGCAAGGACGGCCGGGGTAAAATCAAGGCAGCCCCGGCTGGAAGCGGCACAGTATACGGTTATTTCCTGGGGCTGCGACCCTTTCGCGGCCCTCCGCATCTACGATTCGAGACATGAGCAAATTTGCTGATATCCAGATCGATCCAGCGATCATCAAACGGGCCGCGCGTGGCGACGTGCGGGCGCATGAGATCCTGTATCGCGCGTTTGCCACGCCGGTGTATTCCTTGTGCCTGCGCTTCACGCGTGTGCCGGCGCATGCCGAGGACCTGGTGCAGGAGACTTTCATCGAGGTCATGCGCTCCATCGGCCAGTTCCGCGGCGAGGCCGCTGTTGGAAGCTGGATCCGGCGCGTCGCCGTGAGCAAGGCGTTGATGTTCCTGCGCTCGGCCTGGACCAGTCGCAGCCAGTCGCTGGCGGATGGCTGGGACGACATGACACCGGGAGACGCCGCGAGCCATGGGATTTCGCGACATCCGGATGACGCGCTCGATCTCGATGCGGCACTTGCCGGTCTGCCGTCGGTCAGTCGCGCCGTGGTGTGGCTGCACGACGTGGAAGGCTATACGCACAAAGAGATTGCGGCGCTGATGGGCAAGACAGAGAGTTTTTCGAAATCGCAGTTGTCGAGGGCCTATCAACGCCTGCGACCGATGCTCGATGTCAATCAGGATGGACTCGAGGCGAACGGCGCCGCGGTCAGGAGTTATTGACGATGTCGAAAGATGACATGAAAGACACTAGGGACGACGAGATGATTTACGGTTTGACAGCAGACGAACGCGACGCGTTGCTCGGGGGTTTGCGTGATTTGCCGGACACAATGCCACCGCGCGCTGTCTGGTATCGCATCCGCGAGCAGGCGGAGGCTGAGGGACTGATTACACGTCCGGCGAGCCGGCGTCCGTCGAGCTGGTACCTCGGTGGCAGTCTGGCGGCCGCGGCCCTGCTCGGCGTCTTTATCCTGCCGGGCGTGCTCGAAACGCCAACGCCGAATACCTACACGACACCGTCGACAGTCGCGACCAATCCGCCGGTGCAACTAACGACTTTGCAGACCCTGATGGTTGAGTCGAGGAGGCTCGAGAATGATCTGCGGGAACTCCCGGCAGAGCCCCGCGTTGTGCGCGCTGGCACGGCAGCGACAATCGTGGATCTCGAGGACCGCATCGCTGCGATCGATTATCAGCTCAACGATCCCGAATTTCAGCTTAATCCGGAAGAAGAGGAAATATTCTGGCGCGAGCGCGTCAGGTTGATGAAATTGCTGGTTGGAATGCGCTATGCGCAGGCGCAACGAACCGCATTTTGAGTGTTTTAGGAGAACGACTTAAATGAAGACTTTGAAGATCATTATTCCTGTCGTGGTAGCGCTGCTGTGCGCTGCGCAGGCGGCTGCGCAAACCGAGGAGGCCGAAGAGGCCAGGCGCGTGGCCGAGCAACGCAGAGTGGAAATGAAACTCGAGCAAGCCGAGGTACGCGAACAGATGCGGGTGGCGGAGCGGCAGCTTGCCGAGGCCGCCAGGCAGATCGCGGAGCTGAGTTCGCAGAACCTGCCCCGTGTCATGGAGTTTGAGGGAGACTTTGTCCAGCGGATGGATAAGCCGAGGCTTGGCGTTACGGTCGGCGGCAGTGAAGAAGAGGGGCCGGTTGAGGGTGTCAACATCCTCGGCGTAACCCCGGGCAGCGCAGCCGCCGATGCCGGTTTGCGTGCCGGCGATGTCATTACGTCGATCAACGGCGAATCACTGAGCGGGGACCGCGGCAGAGAGGCTTATCGGCGATTGCTCGACTTCATGCGCGGCGTCGAAGAAGGCGACAAGCTGGATGTCGAGTACCTGCGCGATGGAAATGTCGGCAAGGTCGAGGTCGAGCCTCGCATTGTCGAAGGTCGCGCCTACGCGTGGTTTGGTGACAGCGGGAATTTCACCGTGCCCGATGTTCCCGACATTCATATGTCACCCGAAATGGTTCGCAAGTTTCGCTATGCGATGCCGTATCTCGGCCACAGCTGGGGCGACATGGAACTCGTCGAACTGAACGAGGGACTCGGGCGTTACTTTGGTACGGATAGCGGCCTGCTGGTCGTCAGCGCCCCGAAATCGGACGCGTTCAAACTGCAGGATGGTGACGTCATTGAGAGTATCGACGGCCGCGAGCCGAATTCCGTGGGCCACGCGATGCGCATCCTGGGCTCCTACCAGCCCGGCGAGGAACTCAAGCTCAAAATCATGCGCGACAAGCGTCGCCAGACGCTCAGCATCGAGATGCCGGATAATCGCTCGAGCTTTGTGGTGCCGAGCGCGCCGGCGCCTGTTCGGCCTGCTGTCGTCATCCGGTCAGTTGCAGCGCCAGCGCCCGAAGAACGTACCTGACAGAAAGAAAATGGGGTCAGAGCCCTTTTTCATCGCCACTTGAATTCAGCCAAGCGGCGGCGAAAAAGGGCTCTGACCCCATTTTCGCCGTGCATGGCTTTGTTACCATGCGCGCCCATGCAAATATCCGATTTCGATTACACGCTGCCTGACGCGCTGATCGCGAAATATCCCGCGGGCGAGCG
>DAOWGY010000274.1 GCA_030641695.1 Gammaproteobacteria bacterium | reverse complement strand
TTACGAGACTGATTTGTGTACCTTTCCTAGCCCGCCAGAGCACCAGAATTCACGCCGGGGGGCACTGAATCGTAAACGACACTTCGGCGCCTGGCACAAATACGGGCAGCTCCGAGAGCAATCACCCTATGACAACATCGATGCCACCAGCCGCCGGAGACGACGTATTCGGCCATCCACGGGGACTCATGACCCTGTTCTTCACCGAACTGTGGGAGCGCTTCGGTTACTACGGCATGCGCGCGCTGCTGATTCTGTACATGACAGACGCAGCGCGCGGCGGGCTCGGTTTGAGTACCGAGATCAGTGGCGCTATCTATGGGTTATTCACTTTCGGCGTATACGCGCTTGCGCTGCCGGGGGGCTGGATAGCCGACCGTGTATTGGGCCAGCGCCGGTCCGTATTTGTCGGAGGCGTCATTATTGCGGCCGGTTACTATTCACTCGGGCTGCCCATGGTTCTGCCCGGCTCGGAGCTCTGGTCGTTTTACCTGGGCCTTTCGCTGGTCATCCTGGGTACCGGCCTCTTGAAGCCCAATGTCAGTGCTATCGTCGGCGGCCTGTATGCGAGCGACACACCGGCGCGTCGTGATGCCGGATTCTCCATATTTTACATGGGCATCAACCTCGGCGCGTTCCTGGGCCCGTTGATCTGCGGCTGGTTCGCGGAGAGAGTCGACTGGCACCTGGGATTCAGCCTGGCCGGCGTCGGCATGACGCTGGGCCTGATCCAGTATGCGCGCGGCCTCCACTACCTGCGAGGGGCGGGAGAGCTGACCGGCGAGTCCGCCGAGCCCGGTAGAGTCGCTGCGGCACGGAAGCAGCTCGGCATCGGGTTGATTGCGGCCCTGGCACTCGCCGCGGGTATCGTCGGCCTCGCCATGACGGGCGCGATGAACCTTTCGGTTGTCGGCTTCGCCCAGGCAACCGGCGCGATTGTCGTCGTCGTGGCCGCAATTTATTTCGCGTCCATTATTACCTTCGGCTGCCATGATGGCGTGGAGCGGCAGCGCGTTTTCGTGATATTCCTGCTCTTTCTCGGGGCAGCCATGTTCTGGTCGGGATTCGAGCAAGCCGGCACATCAATGAACATTTTTGCGCGCGACCTCACGGACCGCATGCTCTGGGGCTGGGAGGCACCGACGACCTGGCTACAGTCGATAAACCCGGTCTTTATCATCCTGCTTGCGCCGGTAATTGGCCTGCTTTGGATCCGGCTTGGGGCCCGGAATCCGTCCATCCCCCTGAAGTTCGGTCTGGGCCTGATTTTACTGGGGGTCGGTTTCCTGGTGATGGCCTGGGGCGCGCTCTATGTTCCGGAAAACGCAGCAGAGAGTCCGGCCATCGGTGTCAGCATGACCTGGCTCGTGGTGACCTATTTCTTTCATACCGTCGGTGAACTGGGGCTGAGCCCGGTGGGTCTGAGCAGCGTCACCAAGCTCTCCCCACATCGTCTCGTGGGCCAGATGATGGGCACCTGGTTCATGGGCGCCGCACTCGGCAATCTCGTGGCCGGACTCATAGCGAGCCGTATCGAAACCCTGCCGCCCCAGCAATTGTTTGCGGTCGTAGCGAGCATCGCCGTCGGCTCGGGCTTCCTTTTCATCCTGTTCTCTCCCGTCATTAACCGCATGACGCACGGAATCAAGTAAAGAACCCGCGAGTGTCGTGGGCAAAGATCCGGCAAGCGATATCCAGTCAGGGCGCAGCGAGGACCTGACAGGCACGCGCGAGATGGACGCCACGGTGATCATCGATTATTGCGCTCCACTGATGGAATACCTCAAGGTACAAAACGTGACCCGTAATTGCGGCTGGTAGTCTTGTTGGAGCGGTCCTCGGACCGCGACTGGAAAAGCGTGTAATACTGCCGCCCTGCCAGCGTAGCTCGATTCGGACCGCCCTCAGTCGCGCTTCGAGAAGCGCTCCAACGGTCTTATCGGGGAAAGACAATGGCTGAAGAAAAACAACAAAAGTCCAAACCCGGACTAACAACACGCATGCTTGGCGCCGTCGAGCGGGTCGGCAACATGCTGCCCGACCCGGCGGTGCTCTTCATAGCTCTGCTGTTTATCGTCTGGATCATGTCGTGGCTGCTGTCATACGTCGAATTCGACATTTTCCATCCGGCAACCGGTGAGCGCATCCAGGTCATCAACCAACTGTCCGGTGCATCTTTCGTCGAATTCATGTCGACGATGGTCACGAGGTTCGTCACGTTCGGTCCGATTGGCGTCGTGCTCGTCGCCATGCTCGGTATCGGGGTTGCCGAACACACCGGGTTCATCGATACATCAATTCGCGCATTGCTAAATGTCACGGCGAAGTGGCTGCTGACACCGATGGTTATTCTGGTCGGTATCATCAGTCACTCGGCAGTCGATGCGGGTTACGTATTGGTCATTCCGCTCGGTGGCGTCATTTTCTACGCCGCGGGCCGGCATCCATTGGCCGGTATTGCCGCCGCTTTTGCAGGCGTGTCCGGCGGCTTCTCCGCAAACTTCGTACCCTCATCACTTGACCCGCTGCTGCAGGGCCTGACGCAGGAGGGCGCGCGGTTGCTCGATCCGGACATCGCCGTCAATACGCTCAATAACTACTTTTTCACCACGGCATCCTCTGTCCTGATCGTTAGTCTTGGCTGGTGGCTGACCGACCGGGTCGTCGAACCACGATTGCAGGGCGTCGAGATCGACGGCGACGCCGAAGACCTGCCCGAGATGCACGACCTGAAAGACAATGAACGCAAGGGCCTGCGTTGGGCGCTGATCTCGATGGTCCTCGGCCTGGTGATTCTGTTCATCAGTGTTTATCCGGATGATTCGGCGTGGCGCGATCCTGATGGCGGCATCGCCACCAATAATGCGCCGATCATGAAGTCGATCGTGTCGTTGATTTTCTTTCTGTTCATCATTCCCGGCGTCATCTACGGCAAAGTGTCCGGCTCGATGCGGGGCATGAAGGATATGATCGAAGGCATGACCAAGGCGATGCACAGCATGGCCTATTACATCGTCATTATGTTTTTCATCGCGCAGTTCGTCATCGCTTTCGCTGTGTCGAACCTCGGCACGCTATTGGCGATCTCAGGGGCAGAGCTTTTGAAAGCCATGGGCCTGCCCACGGCTATCATGATCGTCGGCATCGTTTTGCTGACGGCCTTCGTCAACATCTTCGTCGGTTCCGCGAGCGGCAAGTGGGGACTACTGGCACCGATCTTTGTGCCGATGCTGATGACGCTGGGGATCTCCCCTGACCTGACACAGGCGGCTTATCGTGTCGGCGACTCGAGCACCAACATCATCACACCACTGATGCCATATTTCCCGCTGGTCGTCATCTACTGCCAGCGCTACGTAAAGAAAACAGGTATCGGCACGCTCGCCGCGATGATGTTGCCTTACTCCGTCTGGTTCCTGGTGACCTGGACCATATTCCTGCTGATCTACTACGCCATCGGTCTGCCGCTGGGCTTTGCTGCCAGCTATACCTATCCGTAGCAAGGCGCCCGAAACTAACGGCCGAGGCAGGCGCCGGCGTAGGCTTTAATGACGTCGGCGTTTTCGAGCTGGCACTCGTTATCGTAGGTAATGCCGTCCATGCCGCAGACAGGCAAGTAGACGCGCGGACAATTTTTGCCCTGCTCTTCGCAGACGCCCGCGTACTGGATGCGGGTGCCCCGTCGTTCTGCGTGACAGGCGTTGCCGTAGGTCAGGTTGTCTTTGCCACACACGGGCACGAACAGGTTCGGACAGGGCCGTTTCCCGCATATGCCCAATGTATAGCTCGCGACTTCCGCCTTATCGGAGAGGCACGCATTGTTGTACGTGACACCGTCATCACCACACACGGGTGAAAATACTTTCGGGCAGTTTTCCGGATCGCAAGCGCTCGCCCGTTGCACCGGTACGCGATCGACGTTCGCTTCACAGCGGTTGAAATACGTGCGCCCGTTCATGCCGCATACCGGCTCTTCGACGCCGGGGCAACCGCTGGGCGCACAGGCGCCCAGTCCGGCGATTTCGATACGCGATTTCGCCGCATAACACTCGTTGATATAGGTGTTGCCGTCGATGCCGCATACGGGATCGTACTCTTCGCTGCACTCACCGTTGCTCGCTGCGGGGCACTCGCCTTCGCTGACGATTTCGGCGCCCGCCACATTCGCGACACATTCGTTACTGTACGTCTTGCCGTCAGCGCCGCAAACAGGCGTGTAGTCCATCGTGCAGGCGATTGCGTCCGCCTGCTCGAGCTGCGGTGCTTCGTCGTCATTCACAGCCGGCCCGCTGATATCGGCTTGTTCCGCAACGGCCGCCATTGCCAGCAACAAGGTTGCGGCGCATGCAAGTGTCTTCATAATCATCAGTGAAAGTTTATCAGTTCGCGGAGTGGTACGAGCTGTATACCTTCTTCGACCAGCCGTGGGATCTCCTGTTCCAGAAACTCGAGCGTTGCGGGGTATGGATGCCCGATGGCGACGGCGAGGCCGCGCTCGCGCGCCAGTGTTTTCAGGCGTGCAAATTCTTTTGCCAGCATGTCCGGCGCCGGGTCAGTGTCCAGGAACACGTCCCGCTTGATCGCAGGCACGCCCGATTCCGCGGCGATTTGCAGAGCGACACTTTCGTGCGTCGTATAGCTATCGACAAAATACAGACCGTCCATGGCGCGAATATCCTCCATCAGCCAGCGCATATGCCCCGGGTGTCGCGTCAGGAGGCTGCCGCGATGGCTATTGACGCCGACGGCAAACGGCACCGACTGCATCGCACTTGCAAACGTCTCCGCGAAATTCTCGCGGCTCATGTCCAGGGTAATCGCGCCGGATTCAGTGGGGCCGTGGTAGTCGACCGACTGTAACGGCAGGTGCAGGAGAACTTCCTTGCCCTGCTCATATGCCTTTCTGGCAAGTAACGCAGCGCGTGGCGTGCCGGGCAGAATTGCGCATGCGACCGGGCCGGGCAGCCCGATGGTGCGGTGCCCCGCTGCAAGCTGGTAGCCGAGATCATCGATGATAATGGCGATGCGTGGTAACGACTCCGCATGGCTCTGCGTCGCGAGTAACAGGAGAATCGCGGCGGCGCGGAATTTTCCGCCTATCATTGAGCGTTGCTGTGCATCACATTGCCGCGTTGCAGGCGATCCAGCGCCTCCTGCAACTGGGCGTCCTGCTCGCGATCAACGTAAGCACTGAGATTCAGATCGGGATAGCCGGGCGTGCCTTCGATATACACATCAGGCGTGATGCCCGTCTCGTGAATCGAGTCGCCGGACGGCGTGTAATAGCGCGATGTCGTCAGCTTGATCGCGCGACCTTTCGACAGCGGCATGACAGTTTGCACGAGCCCTTTGCCGAACGTCCCGGTGCCCACGATGACGGCGCGCCCATGATCCTGCAACGCGCCTGCGACAATTTCCGACGCAGACGCCGAGCCATCGTTGACGAGCACGACGAGTTCCGCGCCGTCGAGCACGTCGCCGCGGTGGGCGGAGCGCGTGAACCTCGCGTCCGTTGTGCGGCCATTTGCAGTAACGATGACGCCCGAATCGAGAAACAGATCCGAAACATCCACGGCGGCGTCGAGTACGCCACCCGGGTTATTGCGCAGATCCAGTATGAGCCCGTCGAGCATGCCCTCGTTGCTGTCCTGCATCGCATCGATCGCCCGGCTGAGTTCACGCGCCGTCGTTTCGCTGAACTGGCTGACGCGTACATAACCATAGGACGGTCCCAGGGTTTCATGATGCACGCTGGCAACGCGTATGATTTCGCGACGCATTTCGTGAACGATCGCTTCGTCATCACGAAGCACGGTAATGCTGATTCGCGAGCCGGGCCTGCCGCGCATGCGTCCGATGGTTTGCTGCAAGCGGTCCGTATCGACGGCGATGCCGTCTACCGCAATGATCTGGTCGCCGCTGCGAATGCCCGAACGCGCCGCCGGTGAGCCCGTAATCGGTGTAATCACCTTGATGGCGCCGTCGATTTCGCCAACCTCTACGCCGATCCCCGTGTAGCTGCCGGTCGTACTGATACGAATGTCGCGGTATTCATCGGCGTCGAGATACTGCGAGTGCGGATCGAGGTCATTGACCATGCCACGGATCGCGCTTTCCAGTAGTTCGCTGTCGTCGAGCGGTTCAACATAATCCCGTTTGACGCGCTCCATCACCTCGGCGAACAGGCGCGCCTGTTCCCAGGCCAGCTCTTCCGCGTCAGGGCTGCGCGTTTCCGACAGCAGGCCACCCCCGATCGACAGGCTCAGCCCCATGACTGTGCCGATGACGACAACCAGGATTGCCCGAACTTTCAATGACATACACAACCTCAAACTCTAGCCCGGTGTTTTTCCGGGCGCACCAATCGAACATAGCATACCGAAACGGACACGTCCGTGAGGTATGAACGGCGTCGGACCATCGCGTACATGAATGGGGTCGGACCATCGCAACTCTCAGATCCGAAACAAGTTGTCGCAAAGATAATTATCGAAATGAGGCTTAATCGTTGTTTTGAATATCAAAACCGCGCTGATAGCAATGCGCATGCCGTCAGTGATTAGGAGAACAGGCGGTTCTTGAGCAATAAGTGGCGATTTAGGGCCTGCTGGCGACCTATTGAGATTCTTTTTTATATTTAAAACAAAGGCTTGTGCAGGTCTGACCCCATCACTCTCCGGGCCGCCGGGTAACCCAGCGTCGGGGGTTGACCGGCTTCGTGCCCTGCCGGATTTCGAAGTACAGTCCCGCCTCTGTCTGGCCGCCGCTGTCTCCCACCGTCGCGATGACGTCGCCGGGGGCTACCCAGTCACCGGCGTTTTTCAGGATGGTCTCGTTGTAGCCATAGAGCGTCATGTAGCCCTCACCATGATCGATGATGACGAGCAATCCCAGGCCAGCGAGCCAGTCGGCGAAGGCGATTCGGCCATGGTAAACGGAGCGCACCTCGCGACCACGCGGCGCTGCGAGCACGACACCATTCCACTTCAGTTGTCCGCCAACACGCGGCTGCCCGAAATCCCGCATCAAAGTACCGGCGACGGGCCATGTCAACCGCCCCCGGTGTTCACTAAATGGCTCCTCCGAGGTGATCGGATAATCGGACAGGATGCTGGTCAGCTCGGCAATCAGCCGTGCCAGGTCCTGTTCCTGCGCCGCCAGCCGTTCGATTTCCCGGCCCTCGGTGGCCATCTTGTTTTTGAGGGCCACGAGCAGCGTCTTGCGCTCCTGCTGCGCCCTGGCGAGCTTTTCCAGCTCCGCGGACTGCGTTTTCGCAAGGTCGGACAGCCGGGCTTCCTCGGCAGCAACCTGGCTCAGCAGTTCCGCGAGTTCGCGAATACGCGAACTGACCGTTTCCATGTTGCCTGCCCGAACATCCTTTAGCTAACGGTAGTATGTCATCACGCGGCCGAGAGTCGCCGGGTCGCGCTGGTTCAACATGAGCTTG
>DAOWGY010000237.1 GCA_030641695.1 Gammaproteobacteria bacterium | reverse complement strand
GTTGTCGATCGTTCGATGATCTGGAACACGGATCTGGTGGAGACGATGGAACTCGAAAACCTGTTGCTGAATGCGGCGGCAACCATTGAGTCGGCGGCCAATCGTCTCGAGAGTCGCGGCGCTCACGCGCGCGAGGATTACCCGGACCGTGACGACGCGAACTGGATGAAGCACACCCTGTCATGGGTCGAACGCGACGGTACCGTCTCGTTCGACTATCGCCCGGTCCACCAGCAAACGATGACTGACGAAGTCGAGGCCGTGCCGCCGAAGGCGCGGGTCTACTAGTGCGCCTACAAGGAGAGTGACGCTTGGCTGAATTCAGATTGCCGCCTAACTCGAGGATCAGGAAAGGCAAGCACTTCGGAGCCGCGAGTGGCTCGAACAAGGTGCGGCGCTTCGCGGTCTATCGATACGATCCCGACAGTGGCGAGAACCCCCGCGTCGACACCTATGAAGTCGACATGCACAGCTGCGGGCCGATGGTTCTCGATGCACTGATCAAGATCAAGAACGAGATCGACCCGACACTGACGTTTCGTCGCTCCTGTCGCGAGGGTATCTGCGGCTCCTGCGCCATGAACATCGACGGCGGCAACACGCTCGCCTGCACACGTGCGATCGAGGATGTCAGGGGCGATGTGAAAATCTACCCGTTGCCACACATGCCGGTCGTAAAGGATCTGGTCCCGGATCTCACCAATTTCTACGCGCAGTACGCCTCGATCAAGCCCTGGCTGCAGACACGCACGCCACCGCCGCCCGATCGCGAGCGCCTGCAGAGCAAGGATGATCAGGAACTGATCAATGACCCGGCTGCCTGCATTCTGTGTGCCTGCTGTTCAACGAGTTGTCCCAGCTACTGGTGGAACAGCGATCGCTACCTCGGGCCGGCGGCGCTACTGGCGGCGTATCGCTGGCTGGTCGACAGTCGCGACGAGGCGACCGGCGAACGGCTCGATCAGCTCGAGGATCCGTTCCGGCTGTACCGCTGCCACACGATCATGAACTGTACGCAGACCTGCCCGAAAGATCTCAATCCGGCGCAAGCGATCGCCGAGACCAAGAAAATGCTGGCGGAGCGGCGCTATTGAGGTCGCCACGACGCGTTGTTTGGAGCGCTTCTGGAAGCGCGAATGAGACTGGATGACATCGAGCTGCGATGACGCGCAAAACCGGTCGCGCTCCAAGGAGCGCTCCAACAGGCTGCGCTGGCAATGCAGGCGGGGTATGAAGGAACTTGACGCGCTCCTGACGGGCTACCTCGAAGAACATTATGACGGCGCCAGCGACAGCGAAAAGGGGGCGTTTCAGGACATTTTGGCGCTTCCCGACCCGGAGTTGTTCGGATATCTGTTGCAGCGGCGCAAGCCGGAATCGGAGCCAATAGCCCGTGTCATCGAACGCATACTCGGCCGAACTTCGTCCTGAACCGTGCTTGCGCCGTGTGGTGCTGGTCGCCGGAATGGTGTTATTCCTTGCTGGCAGTCTGCTCGTGCTGCTGCTACCTATCACATTCGGTTTCAAGGCGGCACTTGCGATCATATGGCTCATTATCTGTGGCTATGAATGGTCGTCGAACTGGCTCGCTTATGCCCGCGGCGGCATATTGCGTGTCGATTCCGGCGGCGGCATCGAGCGCAAGTGTCGTGACGGATGCTGGCGAGCGGCGAAGCTCGCGGCGGGGAGCGTTGTCACGCCGCGCCTTGCCTGGCTGCGAATTTGCGCGGGCCGCGGCCACCGCTACGGCGAGTTGTTGCGGGGAGACGCTCGGGAAAATGTGGACTGGCGCCGCTTCCAGGTGATCTGGCGGCACATTGGAGCAGCCTGATGAAGCTGCTAACATGCCCGGGCTGTGGAATCCGGGCGCGACGAATGCCGGCAGCAGCGGACCGGTATCACATAATCGAAGAAAACCGCTGAATGACCGCTGAAATAACAGAACTTTACGGGACCACGCCGGTCTATTCCGGCATCGAGCGGCTGTGCCCCGAGACCAGTAGGATGCGACCGGATGTCGAATGAATCGACGGACGCGAAACTGGTCAAACGGGTCCAGAAGGGCGACAAAGGCGCGTTCGACCTGCTGGTCCTTAAGTACCAGCACAAGATTGTAAACCTGGTGATGCGATATGTGCGTGACCCGGAGCAGGCACTGGATATTACCCAGGAGGCTTTCATCAAAGCCTACCGGGCTTTGCCACGATTTCGTGGTGACAGTGCGTTTTACACCTGGTTGTATCGGATTGCCGTGAATACCGCGAAGAATTATCTTGCGGCACAGCGGCGGCGGCCGATGGACATCGAGCTTGACTTGCAGGATCCGGAACAATACGAACTGCATGCCCGGCTCAAGGAGACCGATACTCCGGAAGGGGTGACGCTGAGCCACGAGCTGCAGCAAGCGGTCGAAAAGGCCATTACGGCACTGCCGGAAGATCTCCGCACGGCGATCATCCTCAGGGAACTGGATGGCATGAGTTATGAAGAAATCGCACAGACGATGGAATGTCCCGTCGGCACCGTGCGGTCAAGAATATTCAGGGCGCGCGACGCGATTAGTAAAAAAGTCGGTTCCCTGATACGTTAAACGGCGGGTGCGAGCCCTGGTTGGTGAAAAATGAATGAAGCAATAAGAATGCAGGTTTCGGCGTTCGTAGACGGCGAATTACCCGAAAACGAGGCGGAGCTCCTGGTACGCAGGCTGAGTCAGGACGTTGTCCTGCGGCAACAGGTCGCCGAATACCTAGCGATCGGTCGGGTCGTGCGCGGCGAATACAGCGTGAAGGGCAGCGATGGGTTGCGCGAACGCATTTCCGCGGAACTCGAGGAACGCCCGTTGCAGGAAGCTGCCGACACGGCTGTGACTCAGACGTCATCCCGCTACGTTCGGCCGCTGGCGGGATTCGCCATCGCCGCGACGGTCGCACTGGCTGCTATTTTTGGCCTGAGGCAGACCATCGGGGTCGACACCGATCCGCAGGACGCACAGACGATCGCCGCAGACGTCACGATGGAAACCGTTCCGGCGATGAATGATGACGAACTCCGTCAGCTATATTTGCTACATGGCGAGGCGTCTAACACCTTCAACGCGCGCCGGGTGGCAGTACAGTTCCGTGTCGAAGAGCTCGTCGAAGAGAGCACGGACGATACTGAATTGCCGGCAGATGAGGCCGCGGAGGCCGAAGAGGTCGAGCCGGTGACCAGCCAGCCGTAATGCGCCCGAACCTTGACACGAGAACGGCCGCTGCGTGCATCGCGTCAAGCGGCCTTTTCATTGGCGCCCTGGTTGTTGCCGCTGATGATGCAACGCCGAGCGAGTGGCTCGATCGCATGGGCACTGCCGTGCAGACCACTAATTACGAGGGTACTGTCGTACGCCTGCAGGACGGCAAGGTCGAGGCATTCGAGGTCGT
>DAOWGY010000243.1 GCA_030641695.1 Gammaproteobacteria bacterium | reverse complement strand
TCGGGCGAAAAGTGGCGCATTTCGCGCAAGAGAAATCAGTCGCTTAAAGCAACTTCCTCGATAAATCCTCAGATTCGGGTCGGCAAAGGGCGACAGCGCTCGTTATCGACGCCTGAAAGCGCTGATCTGCGCGGATCAGACGGGAGTCGGAAAAGCCGGAGCCGGCAATAAGCCGGGTTCTGTCGAGGACAATCATTCATCTGGGACGGCCGTCACCGGCCGCCTCGAGCAACCTACCCGGGAGTCCGCTCGGGACCGGCGGTGCGACTCGCAAGCCGCGCACTCCCCTATTTGGTCTTGCTCCGGGCGGGGTTTACCATGCCGCGAACTGTTACCAGTCGCGCGGTGCGCTCTTACCGCACCATTTCACCCTTACCAGCGAACTGGCGGTATCTTTTCTGTGGCACTTTCCATGGGCTCGCGCCCTCCAGGCGTTACCTGGCGCCCTGTCCGAAGGAGCCCGGACTTTCCTCTGTTTCACTGAAACAGCGATTGCCTGGCCGACTCCGGCGTTTCCGGAGCGCGGAGTCTAAAGCATTTCAGGTCGCCGCGGGGCGCCGTTTATCGAATTGCTTTGAAAATTACCGGCACCATCGTTTCAATCGACACTCGACTCCCTGAGGTCGAGGAGGCGTTTGTACAATTCGTTGCGCCGGGTGCCAGTCACCCGGGCAGCGATAGCCGCAGCCTGTTTCGCTGGCATGGTTTCCACGAGTTCGGATAGCAGGCGGTCGACATCGATGGACGATCCGGCTGCTTCGTTCGAGCCGCTGACGACGATGACGAACTCGCCCTTGTTCGCGATGCTGTCGTTCGTGACCTGATCGGCGAGATCACCGAGCGACGCCGTTACGCACTGTTCGTGCAGCTTGGTCAGCTCGCGACCGATGCATGCGGCACGATCCGCGCCGAACACCTGAACCATGTCAGCAAGCGATGCGCCGATGCGGTGAACAGATTCGAAGAACACGATAGTACGTCGCTCGAGCGCCAATGCCTGCAGCCAATCCAGGCGTGCACCGCGTTTCGCCGGCACGAAACCTTCAAAGCAAAAGCGATCTGTCGGCAATCCAGCCACGGATAGCGCTGCGATCAGCGCAGACGGACCCGGAACCGGAGACACAGCGATGCCGTCCTCGTGCGCTGCCCGCACCAGCCGGTATCCAGGATCGCTGACGAGCGGCGTTCCCGCATCGCTGACGAGCGCCACGGATTTGCCATTTTTGAGCTCTTTAATCAGTGCAGTGGTCGCTCGTTCTTCGTTGTGATCGTGCAGCGTAAATTGGCGCGTTTTCACGCCTAAATGCGATAGCAATCGCCCAGTGTGGCGGGTATCCTCGGCGGCAATGAGATCCACTTCGGCGAGCGTCTGGCGTGCTCGCGGAGACAAATCTTCGAGGTTTCCGATGGGTGTGGCGACGACGAAAAGTGTGCCGCTCATAGCGCGCTCGACTCTGGCCCAGGACATAGTGCACGTACGATGACGTATCAAAGACATCCTGCCCGGCAATGGAGCTGCAAAGCAAGCACCGTTGTCCTGCTCCTCATTACGCTGCTGATCGGCGCCTGCGAGACGACGGGCGGCGGCGCCTTCGGCGGATCGTCCGAGTCCCGCGCGGAGCGGCTCGCACTGAACGGCGAACATGACGAAGCGGCAAGCATTTACATCGGGCTCGCAGCAAGTGCCAGCGGCAGCAAACGCGACCGCCTGACCTTGCTGGCTGTCGAACAATGGCTCGACGCCGGTGACGTGATGCGCGCGAAAAACGCCTTCCGCGGTGTGGTTAGACCTGCGGGCGGCGAGTTGTCATGGCTGTGGCACTCGAACTCGGCGGCGCTGCTCTTGCATGACGGCGATGCCGAAAGCGCCCGGGATATTCTCGAGAGCCTGAGCAGGCAGTCGTTGCCGCCGAGCCAGCGGCTGCGCGTCGAGGCATTGCGCGCCGATACCTGGTTTCAGTTGGGTGATCCCACCCGGGCCATCGAATTGATGCTGCAGCGCGAATCCTGGCTCGATGACCGGCGCAGTATCGAGCGCAACCGCGAGCGCCTGTGGCAAGGTTTGCTGGTCAGCGATCCCCGCGTCCTGCGGGCTGCCGCCGAAATGGCGACCGATCCGGTCGTGCGCGGCTGGTTGACGCTGGGATCTCTCGCGACGGCGACCGGGCAACAAGGCATCGGCTGGGGTAACGGCATCGTACGCTGGCGGGGTCGCAATCCCGGCCACCCGGCGATGACAATCCTCGAGGATCTTCACATCCCCGAGGACCAGTTGCTCGACTACCCGCGGCACATCGCGCTGCTGTTGCCGCTTTCCGGTCGCACGGCCGGCGCGGGCAAAGCGATTCAGAACGGATTTCTAGGCGCGTATTTTGCGAGCGCCGGCGGTCTCGACGACCGCCAGTCGATCCGCATCTATGACGTGAATGTCGAGGGCGGGCCGAGCGCCGCCTACTCCACTGCCGTCGCACAAGGCGCCGAGTTCGTCGTCGGGCCCTTGCTACGCAATAACGTCTCGGCGCTTGCGAACGATATTCTCGTGCCCGTACCGGTACTGACTCTAAACTATCTTCCGGACGAGACGCTGGCACCACCGGGTCTGTTCCAATTCGCGCTCGCGCCAGAGGACGAGGCATCGTCTGCCGCCACACGTGCATTGCTGGACGGTCATCGCCGCGCCATTGCGCTGATACCAAACAACAGCTGGGGACGACGCCTGCTCACAAGCTTTGCCACGGAGTTCGAAGGTCAGGGCGGCACCGTTCTCGACTACCGCAGTTACACGACAGGCAACCCGGACTTTTCGAATACGATTGAGGAGTTGATGGGGCTGGCCGGCAGCGTCAGTCGATATCAGCGATTGCGCGCAAATATTGGCAGCGCGCTGCAGTTCGATCCACGGCGCCGGCAGGATGCCGAATTCATCTTTCTCGCTGCGGACGCGGCCGCCGGCCGACTACTGAAATCGCAGCTCAAATTTCATTACTCGGGCGAACTGCCCGTGTATTCGACGTCGTCGATTTATGCGCTGGACGGCCGCTCGAATTCAGACCTGAACGGCATCATGTTTGCGGACACGCCATGGATCATTGCCCCGCAAAGCTGGATCCGCTATCTGCCGGAGGTTTATCGAGAGTACTGGCCAGAGGAGCAACGTCTATCGCGGCTGCACGCCATGGGCTACGACGCCTATCATCTCGTCGCACCGCTGTTCGCCGCTCGCACCGGAACGATGGCCGAAATTGACGGTGCCACAGGCAAACTGTACCTCGACAGCGACGGGCGCGTGCACCGCAGGCTCGCCTGGGCCGAATTCGAGCGCGGTGAACCGGTGCCACTGCCGCAACCTGAAGCACTAGCCGTACCGATTCAGGAGATCGGCGAAGACGGTGAGCCGCTGCCGAACAACACCGATGACACCCTGCCATGGTACGAGCAGACACACGAATTGTAGGGGATCGTGCCGAGCAACTCGCATTTCGATACCTGCGCGACAGAGGCCTGCTGCCAGTAACACGCAACTATCGCTGCCGCCGCGGCGAGGTCGATCTGATCATGCTGGACGGTCACTGCCTGGTATTTGTGGAGGTCCGTTTTCGTTCGAGCAAGAGCTTCGCTCAGGCTGCGTTGACCGTCGATCGGCACAAGCAACGTAAGCTCGCCTGTGCAGCCGAAATGTTCCTCGCCACCAGGCAGGCATACAGCAATCACACGACCCGATTCGATGTCGTTGGCATCGATGCCGACGCGAATGGCGGTTACTCGATCGAATGGCTACGCGACGCGTTTTGGCTCTGATCGACAGCGTGTGGAGCGTCGCCACGATGGCCTGCTAGAATTACCCGATCACCTGGTCCCCTGGAGCAATCATGGATTCCGTCACGCGCGTTCGTGAACACTTTGCAGAGAGCATTGCGACCAAACAAAGTGCCGTCGATGCGCTGAGTGAGAGCATTGCCGCGGCCGGAGAACTGATGGCCCAGGCGCTGCTGAATGACGGCAAGATCCTCAGCTGCGGCAACGGTGGTTCCGCCGCGGACTCGCAGCATTTTTCGTCAGAACTCCTGAATCGTTTCGAAATGGAACGCCCTGGACTGCCTGCGATGGCGCTGACGACGGACGCCTCGACCATCACCTCGATCAGCAATGACTATTCTTATGAGGAAATTTTCAGTAAACAGGTGCGTGCGCTCGGCAAGCCGCAGGACGTTCTGCTCGGCATTTCGACGTCAGGAAACTCGGAGAATGTTTGTCGTGCCATCACGGCGGCACATGAGCGCGGCATGAGTGTGGTCGCCTTGTCCGGCCGCGACGGTGGGCGCATGGCAGCCATGTTTTCCGAAACCGACGTGGAAATTCGAGTGCCGGCAACACGCACGGCGCGCATCCAGGAAGTTCACCTCGTCGTGATTCACTGCCTCTGCGACCTGATCGATACGATCCTGCTCGGAGACGCGTAAATAAGGGGTCAGAGCCCTTTTTCTTCTTGCGGTTCTTGCGAATTCGCCTGGCGAGTGGAAAAAGGGCTCTGACCCCTTATTTACTTGACGACCCTCAAGTGCGGTCGAGACCGAGGTGTCTCGGCATCTTCGGCGCCCTGCACTGTCTCCGTACCAACGGAGTCATGCGAGAAAATCATCCCCTGTCCGGTCTCGCGCGCGTAGATACCCAGTATCGAACCCGACGGTACCCAGACATCGAACGGCACTCCACCGAAACGCGCGCGAAAACTCACCGCATCATTGGCAAGCTTCAGATTGTGCGCTGCGGACTCGCTGATATTGAGGATGATTTTGCCGTCCTTGATGTGCTCTGGCGGCACGCTGACGCCATCAACGGAGGCATCGACGACGATATGCGGTGTATGACCGTTGTCGGCCATCCATTCGTGCATCGCTCGGATCAGATAGGGTCTTTTTGATCGACTCGGATTTGCCACGTCCCGTTAACCTGTTGTTTTCCCCAGTCCCGAAGCTTACCACTGATTGGGCGGACGATCGGCAACTTCACATAAGTTGACGCGACGACCGATATCGACACGCATAAGCGTACTGTTGGAGCGCCTCTCGAGGCGCGAATGAGGATAGTCCGATTCGGATTACGGTAACAAAGCGGCAAATGCGAACGCTTTCCCGGTCGCGGTCCGAGGACCGCTCCAACAGTCACATCCGCATTTCTTGCTCGAGTTCTGTCAGGCCTTGCTGGAAGGAACGACGCGCAAAAACGCGCTTCATATAACCCTCGATCGGCTCGCCCTGACTACCGAATTCGATCCCATATAAGGGCAGTCGCCACAGTATCGGCGCGATGCTGCAGTCGACCAGCGAAAATTCATCGCTGAGAAAATAGGGGCGCGCACCGAATAACTCCGCACTCTGCAAAATACTCTCCCGCAACATCTTGCGAGATTTCGAGCTGAGCTTGCCATCACCGGTGTCGGCTTCCTCGGCCAGCGAATACCAGTCTGTCTCGATGCGGAACAGCGCCAGACGAAACTGTGCGCGAGTGACCGGATCGACCGGCATCAATGGTGGATGAGGAAAGCGCTCGTCGAGATACTCGATGATGACTCGCGAGTCATACAACGTCAGATCGCGATCAACAAGTGTCGGAACCGTATGATACGGATTGAGATCCATGAGATCTTCCGGCAACTCGGGACCCATAACGCTGGAGATCTCGATATTGATATTTTTTTCGGCGAGTACCAGTCGAGTACGATGACTGTGTATATCCGTCGGACGCGAAAACAGCGTCATCACGGATCTTCTGTTAGGTATCACTGCCATCTAAGTTACATCCTTCCAAATTTGTTTCTTGAGCATTGCCGAGAGGATCCAGAAAAAAATCAGGAACATGATCACCCAGACGCCGAGTTTGCGGCGCTCCGAGCGAATTGGCTCTGCGATGTAAGCGAGGAAATTGACGGTGTCACGCACGAATTCGTCGTAGTCCTCGGCGTCCATGGAGCCTTCGGTAACGAGTTCGAATCCCTCGAATGTATGCGACGTCATTCCCTCCTCAATATGCTCGGAGTACAGGGCCTTCTGATAACCCTGCAATTCCCACAAAACGTGCGGCATGCTGGTTCCCGCCAACACGGTATTATCAACGCCGGTGGGGCTGTCGGGATCCAGGAAGAAGCCTTTGAGGAACGAATAAACATAGTCCGCACCCTTTGCTCTCGCCATCAGCGAGAGGTCCGGAGGCGCCGTACCAAACCAGCGTCGCGCCGAGTCGGCGGGCATCGTCGCGTTTATGGTCTCGAAAGTTTTCTCGGCATTGAACATCAGGTTGTCGATGAGTTGCTCTTCGGACAGTTCGAGGTACTTGCCTATCGTCTTGAAGCGCACGTACTTCGCCGAGTGACACCCAGAGCAATAGTTCATGAAATTACGCGCGCCGCGTTGCAGTGACGATATGTTGTCCGGATCGATTTCCGAATGCTCCAGCGCCGCGCCACCGGACGCAAAACTCTGTGACGTCGCCATAAGAACAACGATGACGAGCAGCCTGGCGATCACTTTCAGCTTACCCATGATAGACCACCCTTTCCGGCACCGGTTTCGTCTTGTCTTTGGACGTGTAGTACGGCATCAGCAGGAAGAACGCGAAATACAGAACGGAGAAGATGCGGGCCAGCAAGACGTAGGTCCCGGTAGCTGGCTGCAAACCGAGCCAGCCCAGGGTAACGAACGTGATGACGAACACGGTCAGAGCCGTCTTGTACATCCAGCCACGGTAGCGAATCGAGCGTACGCGGCAGCGATCCAGCCACGGCAGGAATACCGGCAACAGCACAGAGAGCCCGAACAGTATGAAGCCCCAGAGCTTGTCGGGTACCGCTCGCAGGATTGCGTAGTACGGCGTGTAATACCAGATCGGCGCAATGTGCTCCGGCGTCGCCGTCATGTTGGCCGGTTCGAAGTTCGCGTGTTCAAGGAACATTCCGCCCATATCCGGCGCAAAGAACACCACGGCGAAGAAGATCATGAGGAACACGATGATCGCGACGAGGTCCTTTGACGTGTGATATGGGTGGAACGCAATGCCATCGATCGGCTTGCCGTTCGCATCTTTATTGTTCTTGATCTCGATGCCATCAGGGTTGCTCGACCCAACTTCGTGCAAAGCCACGATGTGCACAAACACGAGCCCGATCAACGCCAGCGGCAGCACGATGACATGCAGAGCGAAGAAGCGATTCAGCGTGATATCCGAAATCGAATAGTCGCCACGAATGTACTCGACAAGCGTATCGCCAATGACCGGAATAGCGCCGAACAGCGAGATGATCACTTGCGCGCCCCAATAGGACATCTGGCCCCAGGGCAATAAGTAACCGGCGAAACCTTCGGCCATCAGCACGAAGAAAATCATCATGCCGATCAGCCAGATGAGCTCACGCGGTTTCTTGTACGAGCCGTACAACATCGCCCGGAACATATGCAGGTAAACGACGATGAAGAAGAACGACGCACCCGTAGAGTGCAGGTAGCGAATCAGCCAGCCCCACTCGACGTCACGCATGATGTACTCGACGGAGGCAAACGCCTCCGCGGCCATCGGCTTGTAGTTCATCGTCAGGAAAATGCCCGTGACCAACTGCATCGCCAGCACGACAAAGGCCAGCACGCCGAAAACGAACCACCAGTTGAAGTTCTTCGAGGCGTAGTACTCAGTCACGTGGTACTTCAGCGTCTCGGTCATGGGGAAGCGGTCGTCTATCCACTTGACCAGGCCGCCCAGGACTCCCTCGGGCCTTTTGCCCACTTCTGCTTCGACTCTGGCCATTACGCTGCTCCTGTATCCTGACCGATAAGAATCAGGTCATCACGAACGAAACGGTGTGGCGGAACCCTGAGATTAGTCGGCGCCGGAACGCCCTTGTACACGCGACCTGCGAGATCGAACTTCGAGCCGTGGCACGGGCAGAAAAAGCCGCCGCCCCAACCTTCGACCAGGCGCGGCTCGAAATCCTCGAGCGGCGCGCAGCCAAGGTGTGTGCACGAGCCTTCGACGATCAGCCACTCCGGCCTGACCGAACGCGTGTCATTCGCTGCGTAGTCCGGCTGCTGGTCGATTACCTCGGAATTCGGGTCACGCAACTCGCTGATTGTCTCGGGCAACCGCGCGAGCATGTCTTCATCGCGACGCAATACGAACACGAGCCGGCCACGCCAGAGCACTCGCACCATCTCACCTGGTTCGATCGAGCCTAACGGCACCTCGACGGGTGCGCCAAGCGCCTGGGCCCTGGCACTGGGCTTCAGCGACGCGAGGAACGGAATCGCCGCGAATCCGGCGCCGACCACGCCGGTCACGACGGTTGCAACGGTTAGAAAATGACGTCTGTTGCGATCAATACGATCAACGTCGTCTTCGGTCATCAGGCACTCCCATACGCCTGGCTTAGAAAGGTTGGTTGAGGGGCCTCTCTGTCAGCGCGTTATTTTTTAAGTTTCTATACTGGTAGATTTGCAGCAGGCCCGGATTGCCGTCAGGATGACGGGTGCACTGGGACTTGGTGCGGAACCAATGGCGCATTATACACGGGCGTTGTCGAAATTGGCTAGCGACACGATTTCCAATAGCAAAAATCGCAGAGGACCCTCGTGGCTGGGATGAGGTCAGCGCTGGTATTTCTATTACAATCGATCGTCGTGGGCCTGGCGGTTGCTTTCGTCGTGGTTCTCGTGCGACCCGACCTGCTGCCAACCATCCGTTCGCCGCAGGACGGCCAGCCGGCAAGCTATGCGCATGCCGTCGATCTCAGCGCCCCGTCTGTTGTCACGGTCTACACAAAGCGTCTCGTCCAGGACAACTCGGCATCATCCGGACGCACCCGCTTTCGGGTCAACAGAAGCTTCGCGTCCGCGGTCATCATCGATCCGGAAGGCTATCTCGTCACCAACTTTCACGTTGTCATCGAGGCGACCGAGATCCAGGTACAACTCAGCAACGGCAGTATCGTGGAGCCTGAGGTCGTGGGTGTCGACGCCGAGACTGACCTCGCTTTGCTCAAGATTGACGCCGGAGAGTTGCCCGCCATTCGCCTGGGTAACTCCAGCCAGTTGCGCATCGGCGATGTCGTGCTCGCAATTGGCAACCCCTACGGCCTGACCAAGTCGGTCACGCAGGGCATCGTCAGCGCCACGGGACGCGGCCTCCTTGATCTCGCGACGTTC
>DAOWGY010000110.1 GCA_030641695.1 Gammaproteobacteria bacterium | reverse complement strand
GTACGGATTGCCACCGTCGACATCAATTCGAACCATGGTGCCGAGAATGTTCGTATTGTCCTGGGCCCGATCCAGCGGGTCGCCTGCACCTCCGCCATCGCCCAGACCGAGGTAGAGATTGCCGTCCGACCCGAACACTATGTTGCCGCCATTATGATTGCCCTGGTCCTGCGGCACGCTTAGCAGAATCTGCTCACTTGCCGCATCAAGTGTCTGGCCGCCGTCAGCAGTGGTGAATCGAGACACGAACGACGTAAGACCGCCGGAATCTCCCGTATACGACACGAAAACATCCGGTGTCGCCGGGAAATTAGGGTGAAACGCCATACCCAGCAAACCGCGCTCACCGCCGGATGTGACACGCGGCCTGATGTCCAGAAACGTCTGCGTGGCAGCCGCAGCTTGATCGTTTGCGAACACCCGAATCACCCCGGCCTGCTCGACAGCGAACCAGCGTGTCGCATCACCGGGCGCCTGTTGCAGCGCCACGGGGCTCGCAAACGTGAGTTGCGGGAAGACCTGCTGCACAGCGATCTGGGGTGTGGCAACCGGTGGCGGCGGTGGGGGTGGCGGTGGCGCCACAGGCGAACCGCCGCCGCCGCCACCACAAGCCGACACGGTCAGGGCCAGCCCTGACAAAAACCAGGTGAGACGAATGTTGCCCATAGCGATCTCTCTGATAGTCAGAGCTCAGAGCATAGGTGGGTCCGGCCGGGCTGTCACGATGTCGCCATACGGCGACTGACAGGGCGTTGTGGCACCGGTCGGGGGCCACGGTGGCACCGCAACCCGGCGACAATACGTTCAATCGGGCAGCGATACGTGATCCTGTGGCCGTTTCTGTACACAGTTCACGCATGTGTCGATTCAATCGACCTATACTGCGAACCTGTCGAAAAGAGGCCGAAAAATCGACATATCATAGAAACGTGTCGATGAACTCGACATGAACGTGAAATATGTCGATTTTTTCGCTTTTTTTCGACATATTTGACGGAAATGTCGACCAAATCGACACATCACCGACCTGGAGTCGACTGCAATGCTCGAATTTGACCCGACTGTGCCCTACAACGGGCTTCCCCGCTTGCCGCCGCCGGCAGAGCTGATCGAGACCCGGGACATTCTGAAGAAATGCATCTCAGCACGGGTGGCCCTGGCCGAGCTCAAACAGGCAGCCGAGCTGATCCCGAACTCTGCGGTACTCGTGAACGCACTGCCGCTCCTCGAGGCGCGTGCCAGTTCGGAGATCGAGAACATCGTCACGACCACGGACAAGCTGTTCGAATTCGCCGATATCGCGGAGGACAAAGCCGATGCCGCCACCAAAGAGGCTCTGCGCTATCGCACGGCCCTGTACGAGGGCACGAAGATGGTGCAACGGGGCATGCTGACGACCGATATGGCTCTGCAAATTGTCAGTACTATCAAAGGGGTAGAGCTTGATCTTCGAGCAGAATCTGGAACAACGCTGAAAAACCGGATGTCCGGCGAGGTGATCTACACGCCGCCCGTCGGCCAGAAGCTGCTGCAGAAAATGCTCGACAACTGGGCCGACTTCATGCACCGCAGCACCGAATTCGATCCGCTCGTGCGCCTGGCCGTGCAGCATTACCAGTTCGAGGCCATCCACCCCTTCGCCGATGGCAACGGCCGTACCGGCCGTATACTGAACATACTGTTCCTGGTCGAGCATGGCCTGCTCGACTCTCCAATCCTGTACCTGAGTCGCTACATCATCAGTAACAAAGCGGCCTACTATCTGCTACTCAAGGATGTGACTCATAAGCAGAACTGGGAAGGGTGGATCAACTTCATTCTCGAGGGCGTCGAGGAAACCTGTACCTGGACGACCGACAAGATCAAGGCAATACGCGAACTCATGGAACATACGGCGCAGTTCGTACAACAACGGCTGCCGAAAATTTACTCCTGGGAACTGGTTGAATTGTTGTTCAAGCAACCGTACTGCCGCATTGGCAATATCGTCGACTCCAATATCGCCAAGCGCCAGACTGCGTCGACATACTTGAAGCAACTCTGCGATCTGGGCGTTCTCAAGGAAGTCAAATCAGGACGTGAAAACATTTTCGTGCACCCAAAATATATTGAACTGCTTACGGGTGAAGAAAACGTCTGGGTGTATTACTCCGGCGTCGACACGGAGGCCGCCGGAGCGTAGTTACTCTCTGAACGTACTTCCTCGTCGACGAAATCGTCGGGCATGTAAATATCCATTCTGTGGTAAAGCAGCCCCAGCGCCGACTGATTCAGCGCGTCAACGATAATCCCGCCGACGTCGCAACCTTTTGCAAGCTCCAGCAAGCGTTCGTAGGTGCGGCGGTAATTGCGCGTATGACGGCGCCTTATTTCCGTTTCGTACAGCAGCGACTGGAGACCGCCCTCTTCCAGAAAGTCCATCGACAGGAACTGTCGCGCGAATATCTCCCAATCGCCATTCGCACCCTTCTGGAACATGTCCGAAATTTCTTCCAGATCATAACGATTGCTTCCAACGGGCCCGAGGCCCGAGGCAAACAGCATGCCGGAGATACCGCCGAGCTGATGTTTGACGTTATCTGCAATCTTGAAAAACGTCTCCTGGCGAGCATTCATCTCGGTAGCCGCGATCGCAAGGGTCTGCTTTTCCGACTGCTCCGATGTGCGTTGCAGGGCCTCAGTGTTGTTGGCGAGTTCGCGCTGTTGCATGAATAACCCCAGCACGAGCCACAGGAAGGCGAGCGGCGCAAATGCGCCCTCGAGGAAATTACCGATCACGCCGAGCGTCAGGCTCTGGTCCGGGTCCGCGCGAACTGACGACGCTACGAACCACAGCCCGCCACCGATCCAGAAGAACGTGACCACGAGTCCGAACCAGATTCGCCAGTCACGATCTGAAATGTACTTGATGACACGATTTGGGCCAGCCATATCACTGGTTAGTTTAGGCGTTTCAATGTCAAAAAACCGCCCTGCGACATAGAATCGGCGGACTTGCCGGCGGGAGCCACTTTTTGAACATCAACGGCAGAGTCCTCTACCAGCTATTCAAGTACTCGATTTACGCCTTGCTGACGATAAATGTCTTCCTCTTCTTCGGCGAGGAATGGCTGGCGACGCGGCTCGAATTTCCGGACGGCGTCGCCGCTCGCGACTTCTTTATGGCGTACGCGGCGACGATCGACACCGCGGCCTGGATCATCCTGTTGCTGATGTTCGAACTCGAGACCTATGTGCTCGAGGACCGGCAATTCACTCGCGCGGTAACTTGGTCGCTGCATTCGCTGCGCGCGATTTGTTACCTCTTCATTGTCTCGGCATTCTACGGGTATGTCACCGACGCTGTTTTTGTTTATCAGACGGCACCGCTAGCTGGCGTTACGGACCTCTGCGCGCTTGTCGCTCAGGACTGGTCTTACGCGACCACGTTCGGCGAATACGTCGAGTTAACGGCGGCGAACTGCGCATCATTCAGCAATCTCGATACGTTTTTTCGCTTCGACGGCGTCACCGCCGTTGTCGATCATCCGGGTCTCGTCGATATTCAGTTTCTTGCCTGGGTGGATGTCGTAAACGCGGGTGTCTGGTTGCTCGTCGTGCTGGTGCTCGAAGTGGACGTCAGGTTGCAGGAGCGCAATCTCTTCGAAGGGCTCGCCCTCTATCTCAGTACGATTGCGAAAATAGTGCTCTATTCGACCCTCGCCCTCGCGCTCGTTGCCTGGTTCGTAAAGAGTGACTTTGTCGACTGGTGGGATGCGCTCCTGTGGCTTATTGCATTCGTGTTCATCGAAATGAATGTGATCGAATGGCGTCAGGAAAGCCACGACGCGGTGGCTTAGCACTACTGTCGATCCTTGTCAGGGCAAGACCTCGATCTGAGGGTCGTCGGCTCCGCGCTCGACGAGCGCCGGATCCTGATCGGACAACTTCAGGCGTGAAAGCGCGAGGTCGGACTCCAGCTGCATCAGGTAGGGATGCCAGAGATCAGAATCGTCGCGGCGATAATAACCGGACACCGCCCATCCCCCTCCTTCAGGATAGATGTACACCTTTCCGACCTTGCGATTCGGGGCGAGTGGATCGACGATTTCAAGTTGCCCCGATGCAACGGTGTCTTCGAGGACGCCCCTCGAATGCATTACGACCTGTTCCTGTCGCAGTCTTGCCTCACCTGAATCCGGGTTGGTGATCCAGCGATAGGAAAACAACGCAACGGCAAGCCCGACAACGATCGCAAATACGATTCCGCCAACTTTTCGAAGCACATCAATTCCCGGTTAAGTCAGTCATCTCTGATTCTACTTAATCGGTCTGGTTGGAGTTGGTGGGCGATACCGGGTTCGAACCAGTGACCTCTGCAATGTGAGTGCAGCGCTCTCCCAACTGAGCTAATCGCCCACGATCAGATAGTCTACCCCTGAGTGTCCGGTCGTGCAGCGCGTTACATCAGCATTCGTCCGGCGCCAGGCTCAGACAGGCAGTGCGGCAAGTATTTTTCCATCCCGGTCAAGTACGACTCCGCGGAGTCGCGCACGCAGTCCGCAACGGCGGTCAAATCGACATCATCGTCGATCATATCTTCGGGACGGTATCCACATGGGGGCACCGCCCGGCCGTCAGGTCGCTTGAACATCCAGCGATCGAGATAGTCTTTGTCGATATGAAAGCCGCCTTCGTGCACCAGCCGATGATGGCGCGCGCAGAGCAACATCAGAT
>DAOWGY010000378.1 GCA_030641695.1 Gammaproteobacteria bacterium | reverse complement strand
TCGAGCTGCGTGACAAATGTCGAGGCTTTGCGCTGCGATAATTCCAGTGTGCCTTCGAAGTCGTAGGCGGCTACCGGGTGCAAAGTAACGTTGGAGTAATTACCGAAAGTGTCATTGATGCGCTGGATCGATGCCGGGTCCGGCTCGATGAGAGTAGTTCGGACGCCTGCTTCGATGTAATCGAATATGTTTGAGGTCTCCGGCATATAGACGCCAACTTCGGCCACGTGCGACGGCTCGTAACCTTTCCGCTGCAGCTTCAGGTACAGCAACTTCATTGGCTGGTAGTTCGTCATGGCAAAAGCACTCAGTCGTCGTTCTTCAATGCCTCACGAATACGCTGGTAACCGAGCTTCAGCTCATTTCCCAGTTTGCCGAGCGCCTCACCGAGGCCTTCGCCGGTCTTGCCGAGCTCCGCGCGCGATGAAAAGTCCTGCATCTTCCCTTCGAGCTCCTGCCACTCGTCCTGCGCCTCCTTCGAGGCGAGGTGTATCTTGACTCTCAGCTCATCGCGCTTCTGCTTGAGGTCAGCCATCAGATCGTCAAATTCGCTCATGCCGGTCTCCCTAATAGACAGGTGTCTAGTGTATAGGGTCGATCGCCGGCAATGGAATAGGTAGCTTACTCGATGACGACGGGCTGCTCGATGGAACCGATCAGTTTCCGATGGAAATCGGCAAACGCACTGTAATCCTCGGGCGCGTACTCGGCGTGACCGCTCGTGTACTCGAGTTGCAGCACCCAGCTGTCGTCACTGCTGTCGATCTTCCGTCGCCAGCTGCCAAAACGCGACTCATCAGCATTGGGCTTCTTGGACAGAACCCTGAGCTTGCCGGCACCGGACTGCCTGACGGTCGTTACCGTCGAGACGCTAAACGGCACGGTCAGTTCGAAGCCGAAGCGCCTGTCGGGCAGGCGCTCGTAGTCCAGAAACGTTGCCTCGAAGAATCCGGGCAGCTTGAATGACTCGTCATCGAGCGGCAGCCGGTACTGCAGCTCGACCACCAGCTCGGCGTCGGCTTCAAACACATTGTCGACAAAAGCGTCGTCGACAATGGCGTCGGAATACCGATCTGCGACCCAGCGCTGCATCGTCGCAAGCATTTCCGAGGTTTCGATGTCACGAAGCTGGCCGCGAAGGTCCGCCGCCTGGTAACCCGAAAACACGCCAATTTCGGTGACTTTCAATTCGTTGTCCGGCGTGGGTTCAATTTCGCGCTGCACCTGCAACCCGGAATCACCGACGGCGAAATCCGGAATTGGCAGCAGTTCCGATTTCTCGTGCAGCACCAGTGCGTAGTTGCCTGCCATGAATCGCGGTGGAGTACGGCCGAGGCCGAGATCCTTGTCGGTCGAGTCTATATACAGGCGTCCACTGTCGTGTGGAATGGAAACGATCATGTGGTCAAACTGATCGATATTCGGCAAACCCGGCAACACCTTCTGATTTATGTTGACGAGCGCGAGCTGCGCCGGAATGTCCACGGCATTCAACATTGCGAACAACAGCACCGCGTGATCCTTGCAGTCGCCGTAACGGTCGCGCAAGGTTTCCCGTGCCGTCTTCGGTACGTAGGCGCGACGACCGAATTCGATGGCTTCGTAATGCAGTTCCTTCTGCACGTAGCGACTGAGAATCTCAACCATGCGCTGTTGATCATCGATCCCCCGAACCAGGCGTTTCGCCGTATCCGCAACCCGCTCCGTGTCCAGTTTCTCGTCAATCTCGGCGAGGTAATCATTGCCTGCCTCGTTCCAGTCCGCGCTTGTCGTGCCGATGGTCACCCACGGCAACATGCGGTCGTAGTACGGCTGCATCGGCTCCCAGCGATACACGACCGGATCGGTCAGTTCCCACACCAGCGCTTCGCCGCGCACGACGGGTGGGGCGACGCCGAAGGACTCGTGCCCAAGCCTGTCATGTTCACCGCTGACGAAAACGGCGCTGTACTGAATCGGCCTGCTGCCGGAGAGATAGTGAGTGTCGAGCGGAAATTCGCCGCGATCGACAGCGACTTTCTTCGTTGCCACCACTTCGACGACAACGCCGGGCACGAGGCTGGGCACTGGCAGGTGCGCTGTTTTTTCCGTGCTGGCTTCGTAGCCATCGACGGTGCTTGTCACGTAGTACGCCGCCGGATCACCCTCGGCGATGACCTCACCATCGGCATTTTTTACGATCAGGCTGTTGACGAAGAATTGCTCGTACGCAGGATCGAAATTGAATTCCAGCGTGCTGAACTGCTCTATGCCCTGCACGTCCTGAATCTTGATCTGCTGAACGTGTGTCTTCGAAACGTATTCGCCGCCATCGAAAGCATAGCCGCTGATGCGATTAATGAAATACGCGCCGTAACCGTCAACGGTTTCGGCGTAGGCAGCACTGTCGACGAGGGCCTGCAGTTCCGCTGGCAACGGGACGGCGCTCAGGTCTTCGCTGATACTGGCGTTTTCACCCTCACCGAGGATGCTGTTAATACTGTCGAGATACTCCTGAATGGTGGAGTTGGTTGGCGAATACTTCAGCGCCGCCGTAAACGACTCACGGGCCTTCAGGTACGACTTGAGCTGGTACTCGGCGTAACCCTTATAGAAAAAACTTTCGAGCGACCGGTAGTTCTTTTCGATCAGGAGTTCCGCGAGAAGCAACACTTCGGCGGCCTCTCCCATCTCGTCATACACCTCGATCTTCGAGTACGCGAGGTCGGCGTTGAACGGCCGGTCCGCCATCATCGTCTCGAGTATGACGAGGGCCTCTTCGTAACGGCCGCGCCGGGTCAGCAGGTCTGCCTGCAGCTTTTGCAATGTCTCGGTCATGCCTTCCTGCGCGTACTCCGCGAGGTCGGCTTCGAGCTTGTCCCACTCCTCACGGTCCGCCAGCAGGCCCGCGTACACCGCGAACTCATCATCCTCGCGGTAGCCCTCGCTGAAAAGTTCGTCGTACAGCCGGACGGCCTTGTCGGTATCGTCGACCTGGTACGCAAGCCAGGCATCCCAGCTGCGCACGGTGAGGTCGTCGCCGTAGTTGGCAAGGCGTGGCTGCAACCAGTCATTTGCCTCCTGGTAGGCATCGATCTCGGTCAGCACGCGCATTGCGTTCATGATGTAGGTCGGCTCATCCGGATCGAGGTCGGTTGCCTGTGCCAGGAACCGAAAGCCCTCCCGGTAGCTCCTGGCATCGAAGTAATGCATGCCGATCTGGTTCAGGAAAAAGGCGTTCGTGGCGATTTCTTTCTCGGAACCGCCTCCGTCCAGTACGCCGGGTGATTGCTGCAACGTCAGGCCGGCCCATAAGGCCTGCACGTCCGGCACGGTATCCTTCTCGTCAGCCGGACCCCACGCGGCAAGCGTGTATGCGCAACTGTCGTTCGCGACGATCCAGAAATGGTAGGTATATTGTTCATCGTCCACGGGCTCGTTGCCGACCAGGTAGGTTCCGGTCGCGCCACCCTTGTTGACTGCCGTCTCCGACAGCACAAATGGCGTCGGATAATCCTCCCCAAAACGCTCCATGAAGATTTCCAGCAGTGCGAGTGGCGTCGGCCGGGCACCGTCCCAGCAAACCGGCATTACGACAGCGCCATAACCCTTGAGGCCCAGCGTGCCCGAATCCGCATACGCATAGTCATCCTCGAGATCCGACCACTTGAACCACACGCCCAACGGCGCGTCGAGTTCGTAAGCAAACGTTTGCGACTTGTAGCTGCCGCCGAGGCTAACTCCCTCATCGTCAGCCTGCACCAGCCCGGGCAGCAAAAACAGCGTGAGCAATAGCGCTCCGATTCGCATGTATTCCCCTTTGATTAGACGGTGGCAGGCTTGTCCCGGAACGGGACGGAGTGGTCGGATACTGGTCACAGAATACCAGTCACAGTACGTTTCCACCCCCACAGGTGTCACATTCCTTATATAATGCCGTCCCTGCGATCGGGTTCCCCGATCAGGATTACATAACAACTCCGGAGCACGACGTTGAAGCGCGATCAGAAGTTCTTTGACATGTATTCACTGGTGATCGGTGGACTCGCCGCCGCCGCCCTCGCAATCCTCGTACTGGCCATGAAGATGTCGGACCTTACTCAGGGTGTTTACACACGGGACACCGACGAGTACCAGGCGGCTGTCGCCGATCGCATTCGTCCGTTCGGCCAGGTCTACATGCCTGGCGAGGAGCAGCACTCCGCGGCGCCGACTGTCGAAACCGCTGACGAACCGGCTCCCGTCGCAGCTGCTCTGTCCGGCCCGCAGGTATACAACAGTGCTTGTCTTGCATGCCACGGCGCCGGCATCGGCGGCGCACCCGTATTGGGTAATGCAGACAACTGGAGCCCGCGCATTGCTCAGGGCGTCGACGTGCTCAAGGAGCACGCCATCAATGGCTACACCGGCGCCGTCGGTTTCATGCCGGCGAAAGGCGGTCGCGTCGACCTGTCCGACCAGGAAGTCGGCGACGCCGTCGAGTACATGGTGGAGAAGTCGCAATAATCATCCTGTTGGAGCGGTTCTTGAACCGCGATTCGTTCGCGCTTCCAGAAGCGCTCCTACAACCTCCTGCGATCCAGCTGCCTTAACGACAGTGCCTCGGCAATGTGTGCCGGCATGATGTCGTCCGTGCCCGCGAGATCGGCTATCGTCCGCGAGACTCGCAGCACGCGATGATACGCACGCACCGACAGTCCGAATCGCTCGATCGCCTCTTCCAGCAATCGCACGCCTTCGTCGCAGGAGCGGCATGCACTCTCGTGTTGCTCGCCCTGCAGAGCTGCATTGCAGGTGCCGCTGCGCTCGATCGCTATCGATCGTGCAGCCTGCACACGTCGTAGCACGGTCACACTCGACTCACCTCGCGCGCCATCGTTACGCAACACGTCTTTCGGCGGTCTGCCCACCTCGACATGCAGGTCGATGCGATCGAGCAATGGCCCGGAAATCTTGCGGCGATAATTGGCTACACGATCACCGCTGCAGTGGCAGTCGCCCTGCAGGTCGCCGAGATAGCCGCAGGGACATGGATTCATCGCGGCGATGAGCTGAAAGCGTGCGGGAAAATCCGCCTGGTGTGCGGCACGCGAGATCGTAATCGTGCCGGCTTCCAGCGGCTCACGAAGCACCTCCAGTACGGTTCGATTGAACTCGGGCAATTCGTCGAGAAACAGCACGCCGTTGTGCGCCCGTGAGATTTCCCCGGTCGCGGGCCGGAACCACCACCGACGACGGCCGGCGCCGAGGCCGTGTGATGTGGTGCACGAAACGGCCGCAAGCGCCAGCGTGCCAGGTCAATGGGCTTGCCGAGTACCGAG
>DAOWGY010000015.1 GCA_030641695.1 Gammaproteobacteria bacterium | reverse complement strand
GGACCAGGCGCTATTCTCGCTCGCCAAAGATTACCTGCACGCCGGTCTGCTTGACCGGGCCGAGAAGCTGTTCGCGCGTCTCTCACAGGGCTCTCGTTACCAGGTGCAGGCGCTTGAGAACTTGTGTCGGATCTACGAGCAGGAAAAGGAGTGGGAGCGGGCGATCGAGGCCGCTGAGAGGCTCGAGGTGCTGGGTGGGCGATCGCTTGCATTGCAGGTTGCGCATTACTACTGTGAGCTGGCCGAAGCGGCGGCGGTGGGCAATGATTATTCGGCGGCCCGTGCGTACGTCAAGAAGGCCCAGACCGGGCGCCCGCGCACGCTGCGAGGAGCCCTGACGCGTGCACATATCGCGCAGGAAACGCATGACAGCAAGACCGCATTGCGCCTGTACCACCGCATTATCGACGAAAACACTTACCTGATCGCAGAAGCCCTTCCGGAAATTGTCGCCATTTACGAGCGCGAGGGTCAGCTCGCCGACCTCGAGCGCGCTCTGAAATCGCTGATGCAAAAGCACCCGGAGATGAGCACGCTGGTCGCCTATACGGCGATCGTCAATGATATCGGCGGCATCCCGGTTATTGACGAAGTTGTCGAGAGGTACATGCTCGATGAACCGACACTCGCCGAATTTGTGGATCTGCAGCGTTTGTCTGCGGAGGAAAGTCAACCTGACGAGTCGGTGCTCATCAAGATCCGCAAGGCCCTGAGCAAGCTTGCAACTGCGTCGCCACGGTATCAATGCCAGGAGTGCGGCTTCTCGAGCCAGCGCTTGTTATGGCAATGCCCCAGTTGTCGCAACTGGGAAACGCAGCGCCCGGCATCACGCGTTCAATTCGATACGGTCCTGCAGCACAGCATCACCGGGCCCTGATTCGCGCTTCGAGAAGCGTTCCAAGATTCGCGCTTCGAGAAGCGCTCCAACAAGGCGGGCGCAGATTGTTGGAGCGCTTCTCGAAGCGCGATCTACCAAAATCGATCGAACCGCGCAATTACTGCTGCGGCAAACCACCGCCTCCTAACCTAAGCTCCTCAGCGGTGTCGCACTTGGCGGCACCGCGTATCACATCCTGAGAGGAGCATCTAAATGAGAATCTGGAAACGAGCATTGCCCCTGCCCGCAGTCCTGCTGCCGCTCTGGGCGCTGGCCGGACCGGTCAATGTCAATACGGCCGACGCAGCGACCCTTTCCGATGAGCTGCAAGGAATCGGGCTAAGTAAAGCCCGGGCTATCGTCGAATATCGCGAGAAACACGGTCCCTTCAAGTCGGCCGATGATTTGTCCCTGGTAAAGGGCATCGGTGAGCGCACGGTCGAATTGAACCGCAGCGATATTCTCGTCGGACCCGACAAGAAAAAATAGCGCTTTTTGCACGTCGGCCAACATGGGTCGCTGCGGTTCGGCTGCGGCGGCCCGCTTGCCATTTGGTGACCGCAATTCACACTTCGGCAGGTAATTATTGGATATGATGCGCACCTTGATAGTTGTGACGGAGCGTTACATTGGGCCAGAAGATTCGAGCAGCGGTGTTTCCGGTAGCCGGGCGTGGCACGCGATTTCTGCCGGCGACCAAAGCGAGCCCAAAGGAGATGTTGCCGATTGTCGACAAGCCGCTGATTCAGTACGCGGTAGAAGAGGCGATTGACGCTGGCGCAACCAAGCTGGTCTTCGTCACCGGCAGTTCCAAGCGTGCGATTGAAGATCACTTCGACACGGATCCCGAGTTGGAAGCCGCGTTGACCGAGTCTGGCAAAGACCAATTGCTGCAGAGCATTCGAGGCATCGTTCCTGACGGTGTTACCTGCATTTACATCCGTCAGGGCGAGCCGCTGGGCCTCGGACACGCCGTCCTGTGCGCACGGCCGGCCGTTGGGGACGAACCGTTCTACGTGCACCTTGCCGATGACCTGATCGCAAGTAAAACGCCCTGTTTGACGCAGATGGCAGACGAATACTCACGCCACGGTGGCAGCGTAATCGCCGTCGAAGCCGTCCCGCACGAGGAGACCTCGAGTTACGGCATCGTGGCAGTCGATGGTGATGATTCGAACCGCGTCACCGAAATCGTCGAGAAACCCTCGCCTGACGTAGCGCCATCGAATATGGCCGTTGTCGGACGCTACCTGCTTGCACCTGCGATTTTCGACAAGCTCGAGACAACCGGACGCGGCGCCGGCGGGGAAATTCAACTCACGGACGCGATCGCTGACCTGCTTGCTGAGTCGCCGGTTTACGCCTATTCATTCAGTGGTGATCGCTACGATTGCGGTAACAAGCTGGGCTATCTGAAAGCCACGGTTGCCTATGGTCTCGATCACCCCGAAACAGGCGCCGCATTTCGCGAGCATCTCTACGAAGTGCTAGGCCAGTAGAACGAAGTGCTCAACGATCAGCGCGAATTTGTGGCGTTACTCGGCTGCTGGCGCGTCGCTGCCTTTGTTCAGAAACGCTACGAGTAACCCGAGTACGACGACTGTAACGCTGTCACCGATTGACTGTTGCACGGCAAGCATGCCCGGTGTCTGTTGTACGGTGTAGTAGATCATGAACGTTGGAATCGGGGCGAGAAGTGCGATAGCGATGCCGAAACG
>DAOWGY010000250.1 GCA_030641695.1 Gammaproteobacteria bacterium | reverse complement strand
GCAGGCTCATGAGCGAGGCCGAAACGTAGGTCAGCGCGGCAGCGGTCAGCAGGCGGCGCGCATGCGGACGATCCACGTTTTTGAGGACGCGATGGTCATCCAGTATCGGCAGCGCGCGGCTGAAACTGGCATCGAATTCTGTCGGCAACGTAGCAAAGTGCACCAGTGTCGAGGTGGCAAGAGTCAGAAAGCCTGCTGCGAATATGATGATGCCGATACTCGGCGCTCTCGTCAGGGCTCCGACAAACGGGGCGACCATCAAGGCGCCTGCACCCAGGCGTTCGACAGGTTGCGCCACCCGCACGAGGTAGGTGCGAAACCGCAGCGGCGCGTATCCTTCCTGGTCCTGTATCGCGTGACCGACTTCATGGGCAGCAACCGTGATTGCCGTCAGCGAATGCCCGTCAAACTTGTCCGGTGTCAGCCGTACGGCTTTCGCTGACGGATCGTAATGATCGCCCTGGTCAGTGGTTTCGACGGTGACATTCTGCAGTCCTTGTTTGTTGAGCAGGAAACGTGCGAGCTGGGCGCCCGTGCCCGCGTAGCGGTCGGCAGGATGGCTATAGCGTTGCAACACACGCCGAACCCAGAGACCGGGTCCGAATACGAGCGCGAGAATGCCCGCGAATATGAGGATATAGCCCACCCGGTTATCGTAGCGTGCCTTTAGAGTAACGAATAGCGTATGGTCAGCGAGTCGTCGCGAATAACGGAAAAAAATGATGACACCTGATCAGGCAACCCTGTTCATTCTCCTGTTCCTCGTTTTCGTGTTCCTGGTCTGGGGACGATGGCGCTATGACCTTGTCGCATTCGTTGCCTTGTTGGCGGCGCTCCTGACCGGCGTCGTGCCCGTCTCGCAGGCGTTCTCAGGGTTCGGGCACCCGGCAACCGTCATCATTGCACTGGTGCTGATTGTGAGCCGGGGCTTGTCGAATTCCGGCGTCATCGAACTGATCGCGCGTTACGTCGTTGACTCATCTCGCAAACTGGCAGCGCACATCAGCGTGATGTCGGCGCTCGCGGCAGCTCTGTCCGCCGTGATGAACAACGTCGCCGCATTAGCGCTGCTCATGCCCGTCGACCTGCAGGCGGCGAAAAAAAGCGGTCGCAGCCCGTCCTTGTCGCTGATGGCCCTGTCATTTGCGTCGATTCTCGGCGGCATGATCACGCTGATTGGCACGCCACCTAATATCGTCATCGCCGAGTTTCGCAATGATGCGCTCGGCCAGCCGTTCAAGATGTTTGATTTCGCACCCGTGGGCATCGCCTGCGCGGCAGTCGGCGTTGCGTACGTCGCGCTGATCGGGTGGCGGCTGTTGCCGTCCCAACGTCAGACAGGCGATGCCGGCGAAGAGTTGTTTGATCTTGCCGACTACATCGCGGAAGTACGCGTACCTGAAGGTTCGCACGTCATCGGCAAACGCATTCGGGAACTCGACGAGCTTGCCGGGAAAAGCGATGTGGAAATTATCGGCCTGACGCGGCGGGGCAGACGCTTGCCGGGTCTTGCCCGTATCGCGGAGATCAAGGCCGATGACATCCTGGTAATCGAAGCGAGCCCGGACAGTCTCGAGGAGGCACTCGGATCCTTGCAACTCGAGTACGTCGGCAAGTCGGAAGGATTGCTCAGCGACGGCGATCTTGAACTGACTGAAGTCGTGGTACCCGAGTCGTCGGGGCTGGCGGGGCGCTCCGCGGTGTCGTTTCGACTCCTGTATCGCTACCGGGTCGCATTGGTCGGCGTGTCGCGGCAGGGCAGGCGGTTTCGAGACAATGTTCGCAAGCTCATTCTGCGTGCCGGCGATGTGCTGTTGTTGCTGGGTCCCGAAGAGCGTCTTGCCGATGTCATGGCGCGGCTCCAGCTCCTGCCACTGGCTGATCGCGGACAACGCGTCATTCAGCGCCAGAAGGCGTGGCAAGCCGTGGTGATCTTTGCAGGTGCAATTATCGCGGCCAGCACCGGGCTCGTGTATCTGCCGATAGCGCTGGGGTGCGTCGTTGCTGCGTACGTGCTGCTGAATATCGTTCCCATCCGCGACGTGTACAACTCGATCGAATGGCCGGTCATCGTGCTGTTGGGGTCGATGATCCCGATCGGCGGCGCGCTGCAGGCGACGGGCAGTTCCACGCTGATCGTGGATGGCATTCTCAGCGTGTCCGCAGGTATGTCACCAGTGTTCGTTCTCGCTCTGTTGATCGTGGTTACGATGAGCTTGTCTGACGTGATGAACAATACGGCGACGGCTGTCATCGCGGCGCCGATCGCCTTGGAGATCGCGGCTCGGCTGGACGTAAACCCGGACGCCTTTCTGATGGGAGTCGCTGTCGCGGCGTCGTGTGCGTTCCTGACACCCATCGGTCACAAGAACAACACGCTCATCATGGGACCCGGCGGTTATCAGTTCGGCGATTACTGGCGCATGGGTTTGCCGCTCGAGATATTAATCGTCGTCGTATCGGTACCGATGATCCTGCTCGTTTGGCCCCTGTAAGGAATTCAGGATGTGCTGATTTATGTCAAACGGCTGTCGCAAAACACACGAATAGTTGGTCAGGAATTGACACAATTGTCGAATTCTGTGATTAATGTTAATTCTAGTTAATTATTATAATTATTTGACAAATAAGTAATTATTGATTCTTCTCAATTGCAGGAATGATTGGCACGTCGTTTGCACTCTCTGTATCGGGATCTGCACACATGAGCGATCTTCGCTTGGCACTACGGAGGCAATGATGGAGCGAGCAACCATTCAGGATTGGACACCGACCCAGGTACCGATGAAATTCGGCTTTCAACACGACGTCAAGTATCGCGTCTACCGCGACGGTAAACGGTACTTTCAGGAAATCCGTGAATCGGACGGATCACCGATTCATACGCTCGAGCTGCCCGACGGTATGAAGCTCGATCGTGGTAGTT
>DAOWGY010000280.1 GCA_030641695.1 Gammaproteobacteria bacterium | reverse complement strand
TCGGGGGCGGTATTGGTCGCTTCTACTTCCTGGGGGCTGAAATGCAGTTTGGTGGCTAGCGCCATTAACGGAAGCAGTATGTCCAAAACGCGAACCAGCCCAGTTTCTGGGCTGGTTCCTTTTTTGATCTGTCTGTGTTTGCCGTTGTCTCTGGCGCAGGCGGACGAATGGCATTTTTCGGACGTCGAGCGAATAGTCGCGGTTAGTGACATTCATGGCGCTTACGACGCTCTTGTTGCGACGCTTCAGGAAGCGGAGGTCATCGATAAACGACTTGCCTGGAGCGGTGGCAAAACTCACTTGGTCATCACAGGCGACGTGCTGGACCGCGGTCCGGACTCACGACGCGTAATGGACCTCATGATACGGCTGGAGCATGAGGCGCCTCTCGCCGGCGGTCGCGCGCATCAACTACTCGGCAATCACGAGGTAATGAACCTCATCGGCGATCTTCGTTATGTTGCCGATGAGGAATACGCCGCTTTCCTGGATTTTGAATCAGTTGAAGAACGAGAGCTCTGGTATCAACAGTTTCGCCACAGCAAGCCGGCAGATAGCGACGAAGCGGCCGTACGGTGGGAGTTTGACAAGAAGGCGCCACCCGGATTTTTCGGGCATCGTCGGGCCTTTCGACATGACGGCATTTACGGAAAATGGCTGCTCAAGAAACCCCTGATGATAGTGATCAACGATACCGCGTTCGTGCACGGCGGCATGCCGCCCTTCGTTGCTGAGCATGGGCTCGCAGGCGTCAACGTTGCGCTCAAACAAGAGCTGCATGACTACGTGATCACACGGGCAAACCTCGAGGATGCGGCTGTCATGAGCCCGATTGACAGGTTCAAGCAGAATCGCCGGATGCTGAGCGAGAAAATCAAGACCGGGCAGATCGAAGACGAGTTCATGAGCGGGATCCAGGCCGTTATTGACCTGAGCGACTCTGATCTGCACGGGCCGGCCGGTCCGACGTGGTATCGCGGTACGGCGACCTGCAACAGGCTCATCGAGGGAGATGGGCTGAATGCCGCGCTGGGCGAAATCGGCGCAACACGCGTTGTTTTCGGGCATACAACGACCATCACACGGCGTGTGCAGCAACGCATGAACGGACGCATCGTTGAGATCGATACGGGCATGCTGAAAGGGCACTACAACGGCAGCGGCAACGCCCTGATTATCGAAGGTGGCGAGCTGAGTGTGGTCAATGAAGGCGGCGAGACAGGTTTGTCGCCAATCCCGCACCCGGTACGGGTTGGTCATGAATCCATGGCAATCACCGACGATAATTTAGCTAGTATTCTTGCATATGGCAGTGTCGTTGAATCGGACTCCGGCGGCCCTGCATGGCAACTGGTACAAGTAACCGCTGACGAGAAAACGCTGGTTGCTTTCTTTCGCGAGCTACCGCAGGAAGAACGCTTTGTACCCGAGCTTGCGGCGTACAAGCTTGATCGCATGTTGGGGCTCGGCATGGTCCCTGTAACGGTTCGCCGCGAAATCGCCGGAAAACAGGGCACGCTGCAGTTCGTCCCGGCCGATACCATGACCGAGCGTGAACGCGTAGCCGACAGAAAAGGGGTCGGGGCACCGTGTTCCCTGGACAGGCAAATGGGTGCCATGTATGTATTCGATGCGCTCGTTCACAACTCCACGAGGACTCCTTCGTCGATGCTGTACAAGTCCGACGACTGGTTCTTGATGTTGGTTGATCATGAGAGTTCCTTTAGTGCAGAAAAGGGCCGACCGGCGTATCTCAAGGATGTCGAGCTTGCGATTGGCGATCAATGGCGGATGGCACTGCTTGAACTGGATGACGAAGTGCTTCGCGCGGAGCTTGGCGACGTGCTGGACGAAGATCGATTGGCGGCACTCGGTAAGCGCCGGGATGCCCTGGTCAAATACTCAATTCACTGACGGAATCGACCGCCAGTGCCGAGAAATTTATTCAAGATTTTCAGGGGGTCCGAAGTGAAGTGGTTCGTTTCCTGGATTTGCACGTTTTCACTCCTGGCTGGCTGTACACCTGATGCCAGCGAGGTCGAATACAACGAGTACGACATTGCGACGCTGCAGGGGCTTATGCAGGAGGGCGAACTAAGCTCGGCCGAATTGACCGAGTACTACCTGCGGAGAATTGAGGCGATCGATCGTGGGGTCCCCGGACTCAACGCCATCATTGAAGTGACCCCCCAGGCCCTCGAGATTGCGAGAGCCCTGGACGAGGAACGACAAGCAAGCGGGCCTCGAGGCCCCATGCATGGCATACCGGTCGTTCTAAAAGCGAATATCGACACGGCCGATCAAATGACCACGACAGCGGGTTCTCTGGCAATGGCAGGGCATCAGCCACCGGCTGACGCATTCGTCGTAGCGAGACTCAGAGCCGAAGGTGCCGTCATTCTGGCCAAGGCCAATCTGAGTGAGTGGGCTAACTTTCGTTCGACCGAATCGTCGAGCGGCTGGAGTAGCATTGGTGGTCAAACCAGGAATCCATACGGTTCCGGACGTAATCCCTGTGGTTCATCGAGCGGTTCGGCTGTCGCTGTTGCAGCCAGCCTCAGTAGCGTGGCGGTTGGCACAGAGACCAATGGCTCTGTCGTGTGCCCGTCCAGTGTCAACGGAATCGTTGGCATAAAGCCAACTCTCGGACTCATCAGTCGAGGCGGCATCATCCCGATCGCACATAGCCAGGATACGGCCGGCCCAATGGCACGAACTGTCGAAGATGCGGCTGTCTTGTTAAACGCGATGGTCGGAATGGATCCTGCTGATCCGCTTGCGCACTCTTTTCCGCAGTCCGTGCCGGACTACGCCGGGAACCTGTCAAAGGATGCGCTCAACGGTGCGCGAATCGGCGTGCTTCGAAGCCATCACGGTGCGGGTAATGATGTGCGAGTTGACCAGGTAGTTGCCAATACGATTGCGACGTTGGAGTCTCTGGGAGCCGAGGTCGTTGATCCGGTCGAGATCGATACGGAGGGAATGGGCGATGCTTCTCGAGAAGTCCTGTACTACGAATTCAAAGCGGATCTGAACGCTTACCTGGCAAATTCAGGTGCGCCGCTCAAGACCCTGGCCGATATCATCGCGTTCAATGACGAACATGCCGATACGGTGATGCCGTTCTTCGGCCAGGAGAGGTTGCTGGCAGCACAGTCCAAAGGTCCGCTGAGCGATCAGCAGTACATTGACGCTCTGGCCCTGAGCAAGCAGATCGCGCAGACAGGTCTGAATGCAGCACTGGAAGAAAATAATCTCGATGCCCTGATTGCACCGACAAGAGGTCCCGCCTGGATGACCGATAACGTCAGCGGTGATCATTCCTCCGGCATTTCGAGTTCATCTCTCGCAGCAGTTTCCGGCTATGCGAGTATTACATTGCCAGCGGGAGATATTCTTGGCCTGCCGATCGGGATATCGTTAATTGGCGCAGAATTCAGCGACGCCAAATTGATTCAATTCGCTTACGCACTGGAACAGGCAGGTTACGTACGACAGCCGCCGCCACTACAGTGAGGGACATTCCCTACAGATCTGCAGGAATCAGCGAGTAGACGATCTCTCTGAAAGAAACCACGGTCCCTGTATGACCGGCGGCCCGATATTGCGACAGGACGACGAAATGGACGACTTGTCGAAACCCCAGTTCTTGCTCCGCGTGTGTGGTCCATTCGTCGACGCTGTCCTCTGCCTGCCACAAGACCTGATCCACAAGCGACGGATCGACAAGTTGACTGTGCAGCAGGACCTCCCTGTAAAGCGCTTCACCGGAGAGGGCGGTTTTCTCGGCACTGATTATTGAATGCGATTTCAGCAGGCGCTTGACCACACGTTTCGCAAATCGCTTTTCTTTAATGGCTAAGAACATGTGCGCTGTCGAACTCATCTTTCGGTCGCGAACTCTCCTAATCGTAACATCTGACAGGGCGCGAAACCCACGAGCCAGAAATGTCAGAGGATAGTGGGGTTGGCAGCGTCGCCGTACACGTCTTCGGGGTCGAAGACTTTTTCTGAATCCATCCAGACGAGCTCTACGCGACCGTCGACCTCGGTCTTGCCGAATTCTTCGCCCGTGGGCACGCGGCGATAGAAGCAGCTGCGGTAGCCGACATGGCAACTCGCGCCGCCGTCGACGTCGACACGCAGCCAGATGCAGTCCTGGTCGTCGTCGACGAGCAATTCGCGAACTCGTTGCACGAAGCCGCTGGTCGCACCCTTGTGCCACAGGACCTGCCGGCTGCGACTGTAATAGTGGGCTTCGCCGCTGCGGATGGTCAGGCCGAGCGCCTCTGCATTCATATAGCCCTGCATCAGTAGCTCGCCGGAACCGGCATCCGTCGTCACAACCGTAATCAGGCCGCGGTCATCGAACTTCGGCGCGAGATCGCTGCCTTCCTCGACCTGCTCAATGGACTGACGGGCTTGAAATTTCACCGTGGTGCCCGACATAGCTGATTCCTCTGCGATGCGTCCGGGGACCGGCAGATTACAGGGCTCTGCCGAACTCGGCAATATTGCTATCATCCATCCCTTTGGGTTCATGCCTTCGGGCGCAACCGCAGGCGCCAGATCACTGGAAGTATGACTATCAAGCTGCACGACACCCGCCAGGGTAGAAAGGTCCCGTTTGAGCCTCTCGTTGAAGGGGAGGTGACGATGTACCTGTGCGGTCCCACCGTCTACAACTACGCGCACATCGGCAATGCGCGTCCTGCTGTGGTTTTCGATTTGCTCGCCCGTGTGCTGCGTCGCCATTACAAGCTGACTTTCGCGCGCAACTTCACGGACGTTGACGACAAGATCAATGCGGCGTCCATCGAGACCGGCAAGCCGATCAACGAGATCACCGAAAGGTTCATGCAGATCTACAACGAGGACATGGCCGCACTTGGCGTCCTGCCACCCGATATCGAGCCACGTGCCACAGAACACATTGGCGAGATGGTCGTGATGATCGAGGCGCTCGTCGAGAACGGTTTTGCGTACGAGTCCAGTAATCACGTGTTGTTCGATGTCGAGTCGTATGCGGATTACGGTGCATTGTCGAATCGCAGCCTGCGCGAGATGATCGCCGGCGCACGCGTCGAAGTTGCGGACTACAAGAGGAACGCACACGACTTCGTGTTGTGGAAGCCCTCGACGCCGGAGTTGCCGGGCTGGGACTCGCCGTGGGGCCGCGGCCGCCCCGGCTGGCATATCGAATGTTCCGCCATGGCGGCAAAACACCTGGGCGACACGATCGACATTCACGCCGGCGGTCAGGACCTGATTTTCCCGCATCATGAAAACGAACTGGCGCAAAGCCGCTGCGCGCATGACGGAGCGGACTTCGCGCGCTACTGGGTACATAACGGCTTCCTCAGTATCGACCACGAGAAGATGTCGAAGTCACTGGGCAACGTCCTGTTGGTGCACAAGCTGATCGAGTCGGTCCCCGGCGAAGTCGTTCGCCTGGCGTTGCTGAGCGCGCACTATCGCCAGCCGCTGGACTGGTCCGACGAGACTGTCGATTCGGCGCGCCGCATGCTCGATCGCCTTTACGGCGCCATTCGCGGTATCGAGGTTGGCGAAGAGGCGCGGGCTGATGCAGTGCCGCTGGAGTCGGTCGTTGCCGCGCTCGAGGACGACCTCAATACGCCGAGGGCCATGGCGGAGTTTTTCGGGCTCGCCAAAACGCTCAACAAGGAAACCGACGCGAGCGAACAGGAGAAACTTGCGGCGGCAATGGTCGCAACCGGCGACCTTCTGGGCCTGTTACAGAACGATCCGGAGGCGTGGTTTGCCGGGCATGTCGAAGGCGAACTGTCGGCCGAGGACATCAACGCGATCATCGACAAGCGCAACGCGGCGCGCGCGGCAAAAGACTTTGCCGCTGCAGATACCTTCCGTGACGAGTTGGCCGCGGCCGGGGTGCAGATCGAGGACGGTCCCGAAGGGACCACATGGCGCAGGGCATGAGTAGCGATGTCGCAGCCGCCCAGGAAGAGCTGATCGAGGAATTCCGGTTCTTCGATAACTGGATGGATCGTTATCAGTACCTGATTGACCTGGGCCGCCGGCTACCCGAGTTTCCCGAGGCCGATCGCATCGACAGCAACAAAATTCGTGGTTGCCAGTCGCAAGTCTGGTTCGTTGCCAGCGAACGTGACGGCCGGCTCGAATTCCGGGCGATCAGCGATGCCGCAATCGTCTCCGGACTGATCGCCATGTTACTGCGCATTTACAGCGGCAAGCGCCCGCAGGATATCCTCGATACCGCGCCGGATTTCGTAACGGCGCTGCAACTCGAGGCGCACCTGAGTCCCACTCGCAGCAACGGCCTGGCGTCGATGCTAAAAGCCATTCGCAACTTCGCCGCCGAGGCGTTGCAGGCGGCGTAATGGCGAACGCGGTCAGCCGCCTGTTGTCGTGGCCGCTGATCGGCCTCGTGAAGCTGTACCGCGTCGCGATCTCTCCATGGCTCGGCGGTGTGTGCCGCTTCCAGCCGACCTGCTCCGAGTACGCCATCGAGGCGTTGCACGAGTACGGCGTCTTCAAAGGCAGCTGGCTTGCGGCGAAACGCATCGGTCGCTGCCATCCCTGGGGCGGCAGCGGCTACGACCCGGTACCTGAACGACGGGATGACGACCATGAGCCTTCGTGAGTTCCTGCGGGAGTTTTCATTTCCTTTCAGGTCGTCTTCGACGCTGGTCGCCCTGGGCACTTTCATGTTGCTCATC
>DAOWGY010000254.1 GCA_030641695.1 Gammaproteobacteria bacterium | reverse complement strand
TCGAGATGCGCCCAGTTCAGGCCGTCGGTAAATTTGCCGAGGAAGCAACCGGCGGTGATCGCGCCTGCATCACGTCCACCGACGTTGGCGAAATCGGCGAAATTGCTCTTCAGTTGCTGCGCGTAGTCTTCGCCGAGCGGCAACGGCCATCCGCGGTCGTCCGTGCTGACGCCAGCCGCAATAATTTCCTCGGCGAGTTTGTCATCGTTACTCATGACGCCGGTGTGATGATGACCGAGTGCAATGACGCACGCGCCGGTGAGTGTCGCCACATCGATAATGGCCGCCGGCTTGAAACGGCGCGAGTAGGTAAGCGCGTCGCAGAGAATAAGTCGTCCTTCGGCATCGGTATTGAGAATCTCAATCGTCTTACCCGACATACTCTTTACGATATCGCCGGGAACCGTTGCTTTGCTGCCAGGCAGGTTTTCGACAGTCGGCACAACGACGTTTACGTTGATGGGCAGCTTTAGCGCAGCGACGGTCGCCATCGTGCCAATGACGCTGGCAGCACCACACATGTCGAACTTCATTTCGTCCATGCCCGGCCCGGGTTTCAACGAGATGCCGCCAGAATCAAACGTCACACCCTTGCCGACGAGAACAACCGGCTTGTCTCGACCGCCACCTTTGTATTGCATGACAATCAGTTTGGCCGGCTCGCTCGTACCTGCCGTGACCGACAAGAGCGAGTGCATGCCGAGCCGTTTCATCTCTGCCTCATTCAGAACGCGGGTCGTGAGTTTGCTGTTACCAGTGGCAAGTTTTTGCGCCGTGCGGGCAAGGTAGGAGGGCGTGCAAACGTTCGGTGGCAGATTGCCGAGATCCCTGGCAACCGACATACCGGTAACAATTGCGCCTGCGTGCTTTGCGCCGCGCATTGATTTCGCTGCATCACCACTTTTGGAAATCGCCAGTCCGATTTTTTTCAGCGGCATGCCGGCCTTCTTGCGGCCGCTTTTCATTTCGGTGAAACGGTACAGCACGTCACCGATCGTCTGCACGGTGTGTCTTGCCAGGTAGTAGGCATCGGCACTGCTGACTTTTTCCAGCGTCAATGTGTTCAGTACCTGGCTGCACTTGCTCGAGGAAATCGATTGAATGGCTGTTGCCACCGCACGGCGAAACTGGCGTACGTCGAACTTGCTGACTTTTCCAAGGCCGACGACGGCGACTCGCTGCGCGCGCACACCGGCGACGCTCGTAAGCACGACGCAATGGCCCGGCTGCGTCGAAACATCGCCGCTCTTGATCAGTCGGCGCAGTTCACCGCGGCTCGCTGCATCGATATCGGCAGCGCCGGCACCGAGTTTTCCACTCTCATAAACGCCGACGATGACGCAGTCGACGGCACGCCGCGCAGCGTTGCTGGTAGTTGTGAAATATTCCATGGAATTCAGGGCTGTTCCGGGCAAAATAAAAGCGGTAGTCTAACTGATTCGGCCGAAAACCGTTAAGGAAATCATTGACATCGATGCTGCGTATCCTGGACCGATACATATTTCGTGAAATCGCTTCGACCTGGCTCGGGGTGACATTGGTGCTGCTGATGATTCTCCTCACGAACCAGTTTGCTCGCGTGCTTGGCGACGTCGCCAAGGGCAAGCTGCCGAAGGATGCGGCGCTGGACGTGATCGGCCTGTCGGCCGTGCAGTACCTCACGATTCTCGTGCCGATCGGCCTGTTCCTGTCGATCATGCTGGCGCTCGGTCGTCTGTATCGCGACAGCGAAATGCCGGCGATGATGGCGTGTCGTGTCGGTCCGTCCGGCGTTTACCGGCCACTGGCGTTGTTGACGGTGCCACTGGTCCTGGGCGTCGGCTGGCTTGCCATCGACCTCGGGCCGCGCGCCCTGGTCGCGATAGACCGGATTGGCGCAGAGGCTCGCCGGGAGGCGGATCTCACGAGTATCGAGCCGGGGCGGTTCACCGTGTTCGGTCCGGATCAAGCCGTCGTTTATGGCGAGAGAATCACGCCGGAAGGCTTCATGGAAAACGTGTTCCTGCAGCGTATTGTCGATGGTGACAAGGTCGAGGTCGTCGTGGCGGAACGCGGTGAACAGGTGGATTCCGACGATCCGGATATCCGCCTGCTCGTGTTGCACAACGGACGTCGCTATGAAGGCGTTCCGGGTACGCCGCAATTTCGTGTCGTGGAGTTTGCCGAGCATGGCATCCCCTATCGATTGCCGAGCCTGGACCCGCCGGACCCGCGACCGCGAGCGATGCTGGTCGGTAACTTGCTGCGCTCCGCTGACCCGGAACTTCGCGCCGAGCTGCAATGGCGTCTCAGCGTGCCCCTGTCGACGATCATTCTCGCAATTTTCGCCGTGCCCCTCTCGCGCAGCCAGCCTCGCGCCGGCCGCTACGGACGACTTGCAATCGGACTGCTCGTGTTCATCATCTACTTCAACTTGCTGAGTGCAGCGAAAGCCTGGGTCGAGAAGGGCGAAATCGATCCGGGGCTGGGGCTCTGGTGGGTGCATGCGCTCTTCTTGTTGCTGGCACTCGGTTTGCTCGCCGTGCAGAACTCGATGCATCGCAGGCTGCTGTCGTGAACGGCATTCTGAGCCAGTACCTGATGCGCACGATACTGACCAGTACGGCGCTGGTGCTCGTGGTGCTGCTGGCGTTAGCCGGCCTGTTCGAGTTCATAGCCCAACTCGACGATGTGAAGGGCGATTTCGGGACTCCGCAGGCCGTTCTTTTCGCGGCTCTGCGTCTGCCGAACCTCGCGTTCCAGATGCTGCCCGTGTCGGCGTTGATCGGTTCATTGCTCGGACTCGGGGCGCTGGCCGCGAACAGTGAGATTATCGTCATGCGGTCATCGGGCCTGTCCGTCGCCAGGCTCGCCGGCATGGTCGCTATCACGGGATTCGTAATGCTTGTCATTACCGGGTTGCTGGGTGAGTTCATCGGTCCACCGCTCGACTATTACGCACGCAATATGCGGACCGAGGCACGACACGGCAAGGACGACAATCGTTTTGGTAAGGAGACCTGGGTCAAGGACGGCTCCGTCTTCCTGCACCTGGAGCGCGTCAATGCTGAATTCGATTTCGGCAGTCTCTACATTTTTCGCTTCAATGATGACAATGAACTCGCGTCGATCGCGAAAGCGGAGAACGCTGGTATCAGCAATGACGACCGCTGGTTGCTCGAAAACTTTCGCGAGACGCGATTTCAGCGCAACGGCGTGCAAGCGGTGGAGTCGTCTGTCGCAATCGAGTCGTTTGACGTCAACACGGAGATGCTGGGAAGTTCGATGGTGAAGTCGACAAGTCTGTCGGCGCGAGGTCTCCTGAGCTATATCGGTTACTTGAGGCGCAACAGTCTCGACGCGAGTCTTTACGAGACCGAGCTGTGGTATCGAGCATCGCGGACTGCGGCCGTGATGATCATGCCAATGCTGGCGCTCGCATTCGTATTTGGTTCGTTGCGCAGCGGTGGCGCGGGCGCGCGACTGATGATCGGTGTGGGCATCGGCCTCGCGTATTACCTGGCCAGCGAAATGCTCGCGAATTCGGGCCAGGTATTCGATCTCAATCCGGCGCTGGTGTCCTGGCTGCCGTCCATGGCGTTGTTGCTCGTTACCGTGATTGCGCTGGCACGAATACGTTAGCGTCGCGGCGGCCAAGCCACCATCGGTGGATGCAGAACTGTGAAATAATTTCTGCCGGAATCATGATGAACACCACTTCAGAATCGCATTTGCGCTCGCAGCCCCTGTGGCTGCCCATTATCGCCGCGTCATCCCTGGTGATCGCGAATTGCCAGTCGACGTCTGTGTTGCAGCACGAGGCACCTGCTGCTGAGTCTTCCCGAACGATCGACTACAAGGTCTGGTTCGCCGCGGCCGATGAAGGCAATGCGGGGATTCTTGCGTCCTTGCTCGCGGAAGGCGTCGACCCGCTGGTCGAGCGACAGGGATTGACGGCATTGCATATCGTCGCGCGACAGGGGCACTTCGACGCCGCGAAACTGTTGCTCGACGCGGGCGTGGAGGTCAATCTGGAGCCCAACGAGACTGAAGCGCAACTCGCGGCGGCTGCGGGACACGGCAATCCGCGAATGTTGGAGATGATGACGGGCACCAAACCGGATCCAGATGCAGTCGCCAACGCGTCGAATCTGCGCTCGCCACTCAACCTTGCCGTGGAGAACGGGCACGGCGGCATCATGGCGTTATTGATTGCACATGGTGCCAATGTCGATTCCAGTGGGGAGTGGTACAGCCCGTTGCACAGCGCGGTTCTTTACGGCGATGCGAGCACGGTCGGATTGCTGTTGAAGAACGGCGCCAGGGTCAACTCGAAAATACGGATTCCGGACAGATCGAAATTCTCGGGTTTCCGTTACGTCAGGGCGCTGGAGGTCGCGCGAATCATCGAGCGCGACGACCTCGTCGAACTGTTGCAGCGCTATGGTGGCAAGGACTAGGCCTGGTCGTCCGGCTTTTGTCTGGGATAGTAAACCAGCCGGGTCTTGCTTAGCCGGTCGTGCCAGGTCAGGCGCTCCGAATCCCAAAGTTGCCAAAAAAAGCCGAGACCCAGTGGCAGCCAGGATAGGATCGCTGCGAAAAATCGAATGCTTGCGGTACGCGCGCACGGCACCTTGCCGTCTTCGGTCTGCAGTTGCAGGCCCCAGGACTGCATGCCGAGGGTGCGGCCCTTGCGGCTCCAGAAACCCACGAAGAACGCGTAGGCCACGAGCACCAATATCAACTGGTACAGGAGGTACAGCTGTCCGCTCTCCGTATCGATGGATTTGCCGCCCTGTATCGCGATGAACGGTACAGTCGCCAGAAACCACAGCGCGAGCAACAAGAGTGTGTCGTATAGCATGGCACCAATGCGGCGCATCAATCCTGCTGTCTCTGGCATTACAGCGCCTTCATGAATTCAACCATGCGATCGCGAGTCGCGGCATTCGGCAGGCGGCCGAAGCCGGCCTCGAGATTGTCCTGCATATGGTGAGGCTTACTGGTTGCAGGAATTACACAGGTGACGGCCGGGTGGCTGATGATGAACTTGAGGAAGAACTGACCCCAGCTCGCAGCGAATTCCTTTCCCCAGCCGGGTATTTCCATGCCGCGCACGGCGCTGAAAAGCCGGCCCGCCTGGTAAGGCCGGTTGACGAGGACGGCGACCCCCATATCCCTCGCCATCGGCAGAAATCGCTCATCTGCCTCGCGCTCGCCGAGTGAATAGTTGATCTGCACGAATTGCGGTTGATGCGTCTTCACAGCCGACTCCAGTGCGTCGAGCGCGCTGGCCCGATAGTGCGTGAAGCCGTTGTAGCGAATCCGGCCCTGTTCCTGCCATTCCTGAATCGTACGCATATGCGTGCGCGTGTCGCGCAGATTGTGAACCTGCATGAGGTCAATGACGTCCGTGTTCATCAATTTTGCCGAACGCGTCATCTGCTCGATTCCAGCGTCGCGTCCGTCGGTCCAGACCTTCGTCGCGATGAACATGGGCTCGCGCGGCGCGCCGGCCTCGATAATGTCGCCGATGACCTTTTCCGATCGGTTGTACATTGGTGACGTGTCGATCAGGCTGCCGCCTTCCCCAAGCAAGAGATCAACAATTTCGCGGCGTGTGGCGATTTCGGCGGGCGTACTCTCGACGTCAAATACACGGTACGTGCCAAGACCGATTACAGGCAGTCGTTCGCCGCTCGAAGGAATCGCCCGATCGATCATCTTGCGTTCCTCCGTGCCCCCGGTAACTGGTGCAACGCCGAGGGCCGCAGCTGCGATGAGCGCGTCGCGCCTCGTCCAAAGTGGTGTTGTCACTGACTGTCTCCTTGCACCGCGTCGAGATCACGCCGCCGATAGGCCTTGCCCAGCCACAGCGCAATCGCACCCCAGACGACGGCAAACGGCATCATGAACAGCGAGATACCGGCGAAGCCGAAGCCCCACAGTAATTTGACCGACCAGGTGCCCAACAGGTCCCCACCCCGATAGACCGCGGTATCGATGAAGTTCTTGGACTTGTATTTTTCCTCCGGCGTGACAACCGAATAAAGCATGTCGTTGGTTGGCTTGGACAATCCGAATCCGATGGCACGACGAATGGCCTGCACGGCAGCGACGAAAAGGAATGATGGATTGATCGCCAGCAGTGCGAAACCGATGAACGATGCGATCGGCATTAGAGACAGGGTGATGCCGACGCCGAATCGCCACACCGCCCGTTTCACGATCAGTAGTTGCACGAGCATCGCCATCGTATTGGTGACTGCGTCAATAAACGCGAACGTGCGGGTGCGTTCGTCGGTATTCGCAAACGCTTCGCCGACGAGCTCCGCCATGAACATATAGAGCGCCGTGCCGAGCAGGCTCGCAATTATTGACGCGATACTGATGGCAGTCAGGTACCTGGATTGCGCGACGTGGGTGACGCCCCCAAGCAGGCTGCCACCCAGTGGTTCCGCGGTCGCGACGGTATTCGAGATGCCGTCCTGGTGCTCGGATTCGACCCAGCTCCGCAAGCGCGTGATGCAATACACGCCGAACAACAACAGTGTTGCCGATATCGGCAGCAGGTTTTGGAAACCGATCGGCACGACGAGCAAGCCGGTCGTCAATGGTCCCAGTAACGCGCCGGCGCTACCGCCCGCCGAAATGACACCGAACAGGCGCCGGCACTGGTCGCGCGTATAGATATCGGCCATGAAGCTCCAGAAAACGGAGACAACGAACAGATTGAATACGCTGAGCCAGACAAAAAATGCGCGGCCGATCCAGACGAACGAAATGTCATTGTGGATCGCGTAACTGAAGCCGCCCCAGAACAACAGGATGTTGGCGGCGAAAAAGTAATAGACCCATGGCAGGAAGCTGCGACGAGCGTAGCGTGAGGCAACCCAGCCGAAAACCGGCGTGGCCGCGAGCATGACGACGAAGGTGCTCGAGAACAGCCACGGGACATTCTGCACGCCGCCCTCGACCGCCATGGTCTCGCGCACCGAGCGCAGCATGTAATAGGCGGAGAGGACGCAGAAGAAATACACGAACGACCAGGCGACGGCGTAGTACTCGTGCCGCTCCAGGCCAAGCACGCGATTGAGCAGATTTGGCTGTGCCGTGTCGGAGGAGGGTCGCTGCATCACTCGGCATCATAGTCTGAACTGCGCCAATTGCCGAGATTTGTGGCTGGAGATTCGCACCGGATCGCTCGATCCTTGACGCACGGTTAACCTCAAGGAGAGGAACGATGGCAAAAAGGAATTTCACCGCATGTGCAGCGGCTTTGGTGATCGGCATCATGCCCATGAGTGGCGCGCGAGCCCAGGATCCGGTCATTGGCGTCGATGGCTGCGCCATTCTCGCAATACTCGTCTACACGGAAGTGACGCAAGCCCGATTAGGGGGTGGTTCCTACGGATTGCCGGCATCCCCGGGACCCGACGAGATTACGATTTGCAGTCAGACGACCCGCAGCGTGACGCGCGCGTTTACCTCGTCGTTGCAGCAAATGAATATTTACGTGTCCTGGGGCTACCCTCCCCGCGACACCGGCGACTACTGCCTGAGCCACTATTTGTCGCAGTGCTACCCCGATCGAGATCGCAACATGCCGTCACCAGGAACCACCGAAACGGCGTTTGTCCTGCACAGCTGGCGTGCCGTCCACGATGCCATACGCCGAACAATGCCTGCCGTTTCCGGCAGTGATGTGGCGCGATTCAGCCAGATTGAGCTCAGGCGCGACATCAGGCGGTCTCTGGCGACGTTTCATGTGCTGCCGGGACAGGCCGAGCATTTTCCGTCTCGAAAATAGTTCCCACTAATCAGGTAGGCGATTCTGCGTATGTGGAGTCGCTTGCATTCAAGCGTGGCGTGCCCAATCATTCCCTGAATGGGTCCTCAGGTAGCCATGATTATGTGCCGAACTGCTTTTGCGTTGCTGATTGCAACCACCTTCCTGTCGCCCGGTTTTGCGGACGAGGTTGTCGCTCCGGATAACAACACGGAAGGTGACGTTGAATCGTTGCAGGTCTCAGAACAGCGCTTCGTTCCCGCTCGATTCGCAAACGGGCTGGAAGCAGCCGCTGCCGAGATCAAATTTCCGAATTTCAAAAAGGATTTGTCTCTGTATATCAGTTGTGCCGCGAAGCTGAATACCGCTGGCGAGGTGAAGGACTACTTTTGCCTGGACTATTACGGCGGCCAGGACGCGAAATTTCGCAAGGCGGCCAAGAAATTCATTGAGTCGACAGCGATTACGCCGGCGGTCGTGGACGGTAAACCAGTGCCGGTCGAGTTCTATTTTCGCGTTTTCTTTGGCCAGCAAGGCGATCAATACGCGGTCGGTGTGTTCCCGAACTGGGGAGACGATGCGGACAAGTACGACATGGAATATGAAGCGCCACAACGATACAACCAGGAGCCACTGCATCCAGCCTGCTTATCGGATGGTGGTATGTCGAAAGTTCTTGTCGGCGCGGACGGCAAGGCGAGCGGCGACGTTGATCTAATAATGTCTTACGGGGTGCCGAAGCATTACAGCGTTTGCGAAAACTGGTTTTCCCAAACCGTATTGCACGGTCAGTACATTCCTGCTCAGCATGAAGGTAAGAGTGTGCCTGCGACCTACGTTGAGTTTGGCGGCGACATATCGTGGTTCACGCTGAAGACGCCGGAAGGGTTGTAAGAGGCACTCCCCCCAAAAAAAAGAGGCCGCAAGGGCCTCTTTCCTTTGTCTGGCACTCCCTAGGGGATTCGAACCCCTGTTACCGCCGTGAGAGGGCGGCGTCCTGAACCGCTAGACGAAGGGAGCGGAGTGGTCTGTCCTGCTTTGCAGGGGCCGCTATTATACGACCCGATTCGATTCTCACAACCCCCTCTGCGGCATCCTGAACCGCTAGACGAAGGGAGCGGAGGTGCCGGATTTTCGCTGCCACGGCGGGGGCTGCTATGATACGGCCGCATATCGAATCCTCAAGCGGAAATCATTTGAAAAACAGCGGGAAACCTGAGTCCAAAGGTCCCAAGATCATTCCCCGCGCCGCGCACAACGTCTCCCGGGACGAAGTCTCGAAAAGCGCGCTCAAGGTACTGTACCGGCTTCATAAATCGGGCTACCAGGCGTTCCTCGTTGGCGGCTGTGTACGTGATGCCCTCGTGGGGCTGCATCCCAAAGACTTTGATGTTGCAACGAACGCGACGCCGGAAGAAGTGCGAGCGCTGTTTGGCAATTGTCGCCTGATCGGTCGACGCTTTCGGCTCGCACATGTTCGCTTTGGCCGCGAGATCATCGAGGTCGCGACGTTTCGAGCCGCCGCCAATCATGTGGATGATGATGTTGCGCACGATCACGAAGGTCGGATCATCCGCGACAATGTCTATGGCAGCATTGAAGAGGACGTCTGGCGCCGCGATTTCACGTGCAATGCGCTTTACTACAACATTGCCGATTTCAGCATCTGGGATTATGTCGGCGGCGTTGAGGACATCGAACGCAAGCACATAGTTTTGATCGGGGATGCCGACAAGCGTTTGCAGGAGGACCCGGTACGGATGCTGCGTGCCGTGCGTTTCGCTACAAAGCTCGGTTTCACGATTGATTCAACGGTCGTCAAGTCAATGCACAAACACGTTGGCCGACTCGTCAATGTGCCAGCGGCGCGCCTGTTCGATGAGTTTCTCAAGTTGTTTCAGGCGGGACGTGCCGAGCAAACCTTCGACATGTTGCGTGAGTACGGTTTATTCGCACAGTTGTTTCCGGCGACGGATCAGGAACTGAACGAAGACGCTGCTTTCGACGCATTCGTGCGTGCTGCGCTTCAAAATACGGACTGCCGTGTTGCCGAAGGCAAGTCGGTGACGCCGATGTTTTTGCTGGGTGTGTTCTTCTGGGCACCGACGCGTCGCGTCGCGGCAATCCGGCGCGCGGAAGAAAAAATGTCCGAGTCGCAATCGCTCAGTCTTGCGTCCTATGAACTCCTGGCCGAGCAGCAAAAACGGGTGTCGATACCGCGGCGTTTCACGGTGCCGATGCGAGAGATGATCGCGCTCCAGCCGCGCTTCACGGCAACTCGCGGCAAGCGCGCAATGAACTTGCTGGAACATCGGCGCTTTCGTGCCGCTTATGACTTCATGGCGTTGCTCGCGGAGGTCGGGCAGTTCGACAGTGAACTGGCGAGTTTCTGGACGGAGGTTCAGAAGCAATCGTCCGATGAGCGGGCCGACTCGTTCCAGATAGATCGCAAGCCGCGTGCACGGCGCCGCAGTCGCCGGCGACGCAAACGCAAACCGAATGTGAGCCAGCCTTCGTGACAGCCGAGGCGAGCGTGGTTCTTGTCGGCCTTGGCAGCAACCTGGACAGTCCCACCCGGCAAATCGACACTGCATTCGAAATGCTCGAGTCCATACCAGGTTCAGAACTGCTATCTCGCTCGTCGCTATACCGGTCCGCACCGCTCGGGGGCATCGAGCAGCCCGATTTTTTCAATGCAGCGGCCTCGATGACGACGACCCTGGGCGCGCGTGACTTCCTTGAGCAGTTGCAGGGCATCGAGCGCGCGCGGGGGCGCGAGCCGGGCGGGCCGCGTTGGGGGCCGCGCGTTCTGGACCTCGATCTGCTGGCCTACGGCGACCGGACCATCGATGAAACCGGGCTGACCGTCCCGCACCCGGGCATCGCCCTCCGAAATTTTGTATTGTTGCCGTTACGCGAAATCGCACCGGATTTCGACATACCGGGGCTTGGGCGCGTTCAGGATATTGCGGTAAACGAGAGCGAGCCGCGCATTTCACGAATCGCTTGAAGGGGCGGCATATTGGCAGGCAGTAATCTCAGCCGTGACGGGGCCACGCCTCGTTATATTGTCGTCGAGGGACCGATCGGTGCCGGCAAGACCGCGCTCGCGAAGCGCCTGGCCGACAGCCTGTCCGCGGATGTTATTCTCGAGGAAGCGTTCGATAATCCGTTTCTGGAGCGTTTCTACCGGGACGGCAGGTCCGCAGCGTTACCGGCGCAAATGTTCTTCCTGTTTTCGAGAGCGCGGCAGATCGAGCAACTTCGTCAGTCGGACCTGTTTGCGACGGTACGCGTGTCCGACTACTTGTTTGCCAAGGACCGCTTGTTTGCCGAACTAAACCTCGACGCGGATGAACTCGCGCTCTACGATCAGATCGTCGACAAGCTGGCGATCGATGCCCCGGTACCCGATCTCGTCATTTACCTGCAGGCGTCGGTCGACGTATTGACGGACCGCATCGGGCGCCGTGGCGTCGGCTATGAGCGGCTGATCGATCGACGCTACCTGGAACGTCTTACGGATGTTTACGCGCGGTTCTTCCATGAGTATAACGATGGGCCCCTGCTAATCGTGAATGCCTCGCAGATTGATCCGGTGAACAACGATGCGGACTACCAACAACTCTACCAACAGATCGAGCGCACGACCGGCGGGCGCCACTTCTTCAATCCGGCCAGCGCGGCGCTCGCGTGAACGACTGATATTGCTAATCTGAATGTCGATAAATGTATACGCAGCTTGAACAACGAGGCATGGCGGAGCCGCCGGTCAACGTATCAACGCTCCGCAAGATGAAGGCGGAAGGCGAACCCATCGCTTGTCTTACAGCGTACGACGCGAGCTACGCGGTTCTGGTCGACGCCGCGGGCACAGACCTTGTGCTTGTCGGCGACTCTCTCGGTATGGTCATTCAGGGGCACGACACGACGGTACCTGTGACGGTGGACGATATCGTCTATCACTCGCGCAGCGTTGCGCGCGGGTTGCGTCGTGCCTTTCTCGTTGGCGATATGCCGTTCATGAGTTACGCGAACCCGGATCAGGCGCTGGCGAACTCCGTGCGATTGATGCAGGAGGGCGGTGTGATGATGATCAAGCTCGAGGGTGGAGAGGGCCAGATCGAGATCGTTGAGCATCTCGCGCGACACGATATCCCGGTGTGCGCACACCTCGGTTTGAAGCCGCAGTCGGTTCACAAGATCGGTGGTTTCCGCGTGCAGGGCAGGGACGCTGGCAAGGCTGGGGAAATGGTAAAGACGGCGCGCAGGTTACAGGATGCGGGCGCGGATATCGTATTACTGGAATGTGTGCCGAATGAACTGGGCAAGACGATCACCGGGTCTCTCGAAGTCCCTGTCATAGGCATTGGCGCGGGCCCCGACGTTGACGGCCAGATTCTCGTCCTGTACGACATCCTCGACATCACCCAGGGGCGCACGCCGCGATTCGTGCGGAATTTTCAGGCCGGCCACACGTCGCCACTCGAGGCGCTGCGGGCGTACGTCAAGGCGGTGAAGGATCGCAGCTATCCTGCAGCCGAGCATTGCTTTTCCTGAGCCCGGCCCATCTCACATGCAAATAGTGCAGGACAAGAACGAGCTCAACGAGCTGCACAAGAGCTGGCGCCATCATGGCGAACACGTGGCGCTCGTGCCGACGATGGGCAATTTGCACCCGGGCCACATCAGTCTCGTCGAACTCGCCCGTGAACATGCCGAGCGGGTCGTTGTCACGATTTTCGTCAACCCGACCCAGTTCGGCAAAGGCGAGGACTTCGAGGATTACCCGCGTACGCTCGAGCGCGATACGAGGCAGCTCAGGAAGATCGGTACCGACGTATTGTTCATGCCCGACGTGGAGACGGTGTATCCCTTCGGTATCGAAAACGCGACCGTGGTATCGGTGCCGGGACTGACCGAGAATTTTTGCGGCGCGTCGCGACCGGGCCACTTCGACGGCGTCACGTCGGTCGTAGCGCGCTTGTTCGCACTCGTGCAGCCGGATGTCGCCGTGTTCGGCCAGAAGGACTATCAGCAGCAACTCGTCATTCGTCACATGACGGCCGACCTGAACTTGCCAATTCGAATTATCACGGCGCCGACGATTCGCGAGTCCGATGGTCTTGCCAGGAGTTCGCGAAATCAGTACCTCACGGCTGAGGAACGCGCCGTCGCGCCGCGACTCCATGAGTTGCTCGAGACGATCGGCAGTGAACTGCAGAATGGCAAGCGCGACTTCCAGGAACTGGAATCGCAGGCCGTTGCGACGCTTGAGGCCGCGGGATTCGAACCGGACTATGTCGCCGTTCGGCGTGCACAAAACCTCGAAGTGCCGGACCGGGATTGCGATGAGATCGTGGTGTTGGCGGCAGGTCAACTCGGCAAGGCGCGATTGATCGATAACGTCGTCGTTACGATCTGAGAATCGCGCTTCGAGAAGCGCTCCAACAGCTC
>DAOWGY010000188.1 GCA_030641695.1 Gammaproteobacteria bacterium | reverse complement strand
TTTTTTCGTACCTGAACGAACCGCCATGCTTGCGCGCAAGCGTATCCACGAACCAGAAACCTGCGTTATGCAGGGTCCGTAGGTATTTTTCATCCGGGTTTCCCAACCCGGCGATCATGCGCAGTAATTGCATAACAGTAATAATAGCGGCCTGACGGCCGCAGCTATAGCTCGCGCTTCAAGAAACGCTCCAACAGGTCGAGAAGCGCTCCTACAATAAGAAGACCGCCCATGGGCGGCCTTCTCGATCGCGTAACGGGCTGCGATTACTCTTCCTTGGGCTTCTCGTCCGACGGGGCCTCTTCGGCCGGCGCTTCGCCCTCTGCAAGCTCCTCGCCTTCGACGGCTTCCGCCTCGATTCCTTCCTCGAGGATCTCTTCCTCTTCCTCGATCACAACTTCCTTGATGATATGGATGGACACAATCGGGCGGTTTGCTTCGGGACCCTGCGCGAGCGCTGGAATCTCGACGCCCTCGGGAAGCGGGATGTCGGAGATGTAGAGCAACTCGTCGAGCTCGAGCTCGGCGACATCGACGTCGAGGTACTCGGGCAGGTCCTTCGGCAGGCACACGACTTCGATGTCCGTGATGAGGTGAGATACCTTGCCGCCGCCTTCTTTGACGCCCACCGCTTCTTCTTTGTTGAGCAAGTGAATTGGCACGTTCATGCGAATCACTTCGTCCTCGACAATGCGCTGCAGATCGATGTGCATAATCTGGCGTTTGGCCGGATGGCGCTGCAGGTCCTTCACGATTGCGGCCTGGCTCTTGTCACCGACCTTGACGTTCAGGACGCTCGAATAGAATGACTCGTTCTCGAGCTGCTTGACGACTTTGTTGTGGTCAAAAGCGAGTGCGCGCGGCGGACGGCCGGCGCCATAGATGATTGCGGGAACCAATCCCTTTCGACGCAGGCGGCGGCTCGCACCTTTCACCATGTCTTCACGGTTTTCCGCAATCAGATCGAATTTTTCAGCCATGACTGAACTCCACTATCTGATTGATTTAACTTAAAAAAAATTTAAGCTCGACGCCGCCCGACTTGCGACCAGATCGGACAGCGGCGCGCATCTTACCCTAACTGTGCGGTGGTAGCCAGCCTGTTGGAGCGCTTCTCGAAGCGCGATTTGCCTTGGCGCAGTCGCGCTTCGAGAAGCGCTCCAACAGCTCAGTCGACGTAGAGGGAGCTGACCGATTCGTCATCGGAGATGCGCCGCATCGTCTCGGCCAGAAGCTCCGCCGTCGACAGCTGACGGATCTTGGCGCAGGCCTGCGCTTCCTCGCTCAGCGGGATCGTGTCGGTGACGACGAGCGTGTCCAGTTGCGATTCACTGATGCGGGAGACGGCCGCTCCGGACAGTACCGGATGCGTAATGTATGCGTGCACGGCATTGGCGCCATGGTCCTTGAGTGCCCCGGCGGCATGGCACAGCGTGCCGGCCGTGTCGACCATGTCATCCATCATGATGCAGGTCTTGCCTTCGCACTCGCCGATGATGTTCATGACTTCGGACTGATTGGCCCTGGCGCGACGTTTGTCGATAATGACGAGATCGGCATCGTCGAGGCGTTTCGCGAGCGCCCTGGCGCGGACCACACCGCCGACGTCCGGCGACACGACCACCATTTCCGGGTAACGGTGCTTCCAGACATCACTGAGCAGAATAGGCGATGCATAGACGTTATCGACAGCAATATCAAAAAAGCCCTGGATCTGGTCCGCGTGCAGATCGACCGTAAGGACGCGGTCGACGCCGGCCGCCGCGATGAGCTTGGCGACGAGCTTGGCCGTAATGGGAACGCGCGAGGAACGTGGCCGACGGTCCTGGCGTGCAAACCCGAAGTACGGGATGACCGTCGTGATGCGCGCAGCCGACGCGCGCTTTGCTGCATCAACCATAACCAGCAATTCCATCAGGTTTTCGGATGACGGTGGACAGGTCGGCTGCACGATGAAGGTCTCTCGACCGCGGATGTTTTCGAGGATTTCGACGTTTATTTCGCCGTCGGAGAAACGACCGACATGGGCCCGTGCAAGCGGGATTCGCAGGTAACGGGCGATATCGTGGGAGAGCTTCGGATGCGCATTCCCGGTGAATACCGCCATTGATACCAGGTCCACGACTCTCCCCTCTGTTGTGTTAATGGCTGGGGCGGCAGGGATCGAACCTGCGAATCACGGGATCAAAACCCGTTGCCTTACCACTTGGCTACGCCCCAATATTGCTTGCACTGCTTGCCCGTGCGCGAATTGTGCGGGGCGGTCAGAGAGGTGTCAACGACAGCTGCCGTCAGGGCGCAGGTTGATCAAAAAATAACCACTTGTGGATGACGAGTTTTACTCGGGTTTCCTCGCTGAGGGCCGTCAGCCTGGTCGGCATCGACTGACCACCGCCATTCCCGTAGCGCGTGATGCGCACATTCCAGCCACCCTGCCCGAGGCTCCGCAGCTGGCCCTGGTCATCGAATTCGGTCGTCGCGGGCAATGCGGGGTCGGGAATACCGAGTGCCCAGTAGCGCAGGCTCTGCACGGGGATGGTCCAGCCGTAACGAACGTAGAGATCGGCCTCGGCATCGTCGAGTACGGTGCGGTTGCCGTCCTTGTCGATCAGTTTGACGCGGCGGCCGTTACCCTCCAGGCGAACGGTACCGATGCCGAGCGGCCCACTGACGGTGGCTTGAAAATCATCGCCATCCTGAGCCCAGCGCAGCGATGCATTGAAGCCTTCATCACCGGCGCTTACGCCAATACGGCCGTTGAACTCCCACTCGTCAACCTGCCCGAGTAAGTACTGGCGGCTGTCCCAGTCGCCGAGGTCGGGGAGTTCGAGGCCTTGGCGTGTGGCGCAGCCGGACGACAGCAGCAGCACCGACAGCAGGAATGCGCCGGCGAATCGCCGGCTAATCTGCGTCCGGGAATACGCGTTTGCGCACATCTTGCAGCAGCTTGCTGTCGGGATCCTTGCTTTCTGCGGCCTCGAGCACGGCGAGCGCTTCATCGCTCTGCCCCAGCGCATGCAGCACCTCGATGATATGCGAGGCCACTTCCGGATCGTTGAGCTTCTCGTAGGCGCGTTGCAGTTCCGCCAGCGCCTCGTCGTAATTGCCGCGCTTGTAAAGGACCCAGCCGAGGCTGTCGACAATCGCGGGGCTATCCGGATCGTACTTGAGCGCCTTGCGAATCAACTTCTCGGCCTCCTTGTACTCCTCCGTGCGATCCGCAAGTGTGTAGCCGAGCGCATTCAGTGACATTGGGCTGTCGGGCCAGCGCTTCACCACCGCACGATACTGCCCGAGCGCTTCCTCGAGACGGTCCATTCGCAGCAGCAGCTCAGCGCGACCGAGAAGGGCTCCCTCGTCATCGGGACGGTAGCCGACGAACTGATCGTAGTGCCCGAGCGCCTCGTCGTAACGTTCCAGCGAGGCCAGCAACTGCGCTTGCGCGAGAATCATGTCGATGGCGTGGTTCGGGCTGTTATTGCCAAATTCCTCGAGCTGTTGCAGCGCTCTCTCGGAGTCGTCCAGCTCATACGCGATCAAGGCACCGGCACGACGTTGCGATACCACGGCATTGGGGCCGGTCTTCACCTGCGTATACAGGCGAATCGCCCGGTCGTGTTCCTCCCGGTAATCGGCGATACGCGCCAGGTAATAGAGCGCGTCCATGGTGTAGCGGCCGCTCGCCAGCAGGTCCTGGAAATCGTCCCAGGCCGCGTCAAGATTATCGAGACGGAAGTTGATAATTGCCATCAGCCGCAACGCGTCAGCGCGCGACGGCTGTTCCAGCAGAATCTGATTTATCTGGCTCAGCGCATCGTCGTCACGGCCGGCGGACATCATCATCAACGCCAGTTCCATGCGCGCGTCGGGGTCCGGGTCCGGGTCGTCGCCGATGATTCTCGCCGTGTATTCGATCGCTTCGTCCTGCCGGCCCGAGAGCAACAAAGTTCGCGCGTACAGCAATTTCGCCTTGATCCACTCCGGTTCCAGCTCGATGGCCATCAGGGCGTGTTCGCTGGCATAGTCCATGTCACCGGCCTGCATGGCCATCGCGGCCGTCGCATACTGCGCGTACCCGGAATCCTTGTAGTGCTTGGCGAGCGCGCGCACGACCTTGTCGGCATCCTCCGCATTTTCCTGCGAAAGCACCTGCACCAGCGACAACAGGCGCTTGTCGGCCTCCTCGTCGCCACGCTCGATGAGCTTGGTGAGTTTGCGTCGCGCCTCGCGCAAATTGCCCATGCGCAGCTGTAACTGGGCGACGTAGAGCAGCGCCTCATCGCTCCCCGGGTCGAGTTCGAGCCAGCGCTTCGCCGAACGCAACGCCTCCTCATTGAAGCCGAAACTGTAGCCGACACGCGTCGCCTGGCGCGCGACATCCACGCTCGAGCTCAGTTCGGCAGCCTTGCGGTATTGCTCTGCTGCCTTGAGGTATTCGCTACTCTGCAACGCCAATTCCGCCTGCAACAGGTGCGCGGCGGCCTCGGAGCGAGCCTCCTCGTCAGCGACCGCCAATTGGCCAAAAAGTACTAGCGCCGTCACAAACCCGAGGGCGGACAGCAATCGATGGTGTTGATGCATTGGTGTTTGTCTGGTCATCCTATCGAGGCTGTGTCATTGCCACAGCCGCGATATTGCGGTGTATGAGTAACACAGACAAGGAACTACGCCGTCAGTTCGCTTATGATACGCACTCACTGGACGAATTCCTTGCGGTGCCACACCGGCGCCGAACTCTAATCTGATATGCCGCTCAAAATACTCGGGCTGAACCATAACACGGCACCTGTCGAAATTCGCGAACAGGTCGTGTTCGCTGGCGACGACATCGGACGCGCACTGCAGGACGTGCGCGGCCTCGAAGGCGTCGACGAGGCCGTGCTGCTGTCGACTTGCAACCGCACCGAGTTTTACGTAATGGCGGACGATGCCGGCCGCAAGCGATTACAGACCTGGCTGCATGATGCACACAACCTCGACCCCTCGTTCGCGGACACTTTGTTCGAACTCGACGATGACGAGGCCATCCGGCATATCTTTCGCGTCGCCTGCGGTCTCGATTCGATGGTGCTCGGCGAACCGCAGATTCTCGGCCAGCTGAAGGACGCGTACCGCGAGGCACACGACACGGGCACCGCGGGCAAACGGCTGAGCCGGCTGTTTCAGCACACTTTTTCGGTCGCGAAGAAGGTACGTACCGACACCGAGATCGGCAGCAGTCCGGTATCGGTGGCCTATGCCGCCGTGACGCTTGCGCAGCAATTTTTCGCAGATTTCGCCAAGCATACGGCGCTGCTGGTCGGCGCCGGCGTGACCATCGAACTCGTCGCGAAGCACCTCAAGCGCAAAAATATCGGGCGCCTGTTCGTCGCCAACCGCGATGTCGAACGCGCACGCAAGCTGGCATCCCAGTTCGGGGGCTTCGCGCTGCCGCTCTCGGAACTCGAGGGCACGCTGCCCGAGGCCGACATCCTGATCAGTTCGACGGCGAGCCCGAAGGCGGTCATTACGCTCGCGCAGATTGAAGTTGCGATCAAGGCGCGACGGCGCAAGCCGATGTTTGCCGTCGACATCGCAGTGCCACGCGACATCGAAGCCGAGGTCAGCAGCCTCAACGACGTCTATCTTTACACGATCGACGACCTCAACAAGGTCGTGATCGAGGGCCAGGGCAATCGCGAGGCCGCAGCCGTCGACGCCAACCGGATTCTCGACGAGGAAATATCTCGCTACCTGAACATCGAGCGCGCCAAACAGGTCGCACCGTTAATTACAGCGTTGCGCGAGAACGCGGATGCACTGCGCGGCGAGGTGCTGGATCAGGCGCGGCGGCGACTCGCGCAGGGCGCGGACGGCCGCGAGGTTCTGGAGTACGCGACCGCAGCGCTGATGAAAAAGATGCTGCACAATCCGAGCGTACGACTGCGTGAGGCCGGCGAAGCCTCGGACGAAGAGCTGGTGGCTGCCGCACGCGCTCTGTTCGGCATCGACGACGCATGAGCGCCGTGTCGTGAAGGATTCGATCCGCTTCAAACTCGAGGCCGTGCGCGATCGCTTCGAGGAACTCGCCGGGCTGCTCGCGGACCCGGATATCATCGGTGACCAGAACCAGTTTCGCGATTTATCGAAGGAATATTCCCGCGACGAGCCGATCGTCAAGCTGTTCTCCGAATTCGAGTCGATCAGCGGTGACATCGTCGCCGCCGAAGAGATGGCCGGTGACGCCGACGAAGCGGTTCGCGAGATGGCGCAGGAGGAGCTCGCCTCGCTGACGACGCGCCGCGATGAGCTGTTGCTCGAACTGCAGAGGGCACTGATTACGCCCGACCCGCATGATGACAGCAACATTTTCCT
>DAOWGY010000176.1 GCA_030641695.1 Gammaproteobacteria bacterium | reverse complement strand
TTACATCAACGAGCGTCTCTTCGGTCGCCTGATAGGCCAGCTGTAGTACTGTGTCCAGCTGCTGCCGCGTTGTCACGGACACGGGCAACGACTCGTTTGCAACCAGTTTGGTCTCGAACGTTCCGTTGAGCGTGGAGACAAGTGACGTGATGTCCTGTGGCACGGCCCCCAAGGCCTTGAGTACAGGAAGTAGCGGTTCCAACAGCACCACAGTCTTACCGCGCAGCGAATAACCACCATCCATCGGCAGAATTTCGAAGCCGAGCATCAGTGCCTCGACGTCATTGGCGGTCAGTGCACGAACAGATGCTCGGTAATTTTCGTCCTCGTCCTGTGTTGTGGTGACGAACACATCGATATTCCCGATGCTGGCGCGCAAGGTCGGATTGAGCTCGTCGGCGTACCAGGCAAGATTCCGCACAGTCGGCATGTCCGGCAACAGAACTTCGTCGACCTCCACGGTGGCGCCTGGCATCGTGGCGGGCGCGGCGAGGTAGGCCTGTAGCGATGCGGCCAGGTGTAGTGGCCCCGTGTCTTTGTCGCCTGGTATGACGATCACGCGGTCGATGTGCAGCGTACTGCCCGCGAAGCCAAGGAATCTTACGGGTAACGATATGTCCTCGACTCGTATCACTGTGCCACTCGGCAACTGCAATACGATCTCCGCAAAGCGTACGAAGTCTGCCCGAATCGAGCTGACCGAGACATCGGTCACTGTCATTTCATTGTCGCTGAGCGCCGCATTGGCGACTTCGAGCGCGATAGAGTCGCGATAGCGGTTGATCACGATCGCGGCGATCAACAGCAAAACCGCGACGACGATCGCTACGGCAACAACAATCTTCGGAGTTCTTTTGGCCATCGCAGGTATGTTGGAGCGCTTCTCGAAGCGCGATCAATTCCTTTCAATACGGCTCAATACTACATCGAGTAACTGTTGCAGTTCGTTTTGCCGCGTCGGCCGGATATGGCGCCCGTCGGTCCAGATGATTTCGATGAACTCGCTTTCGGCCGCTTCGATAAATGGTTCCTGCGCTTCCCTGGGCACGAAATCGTCGTCGCGAGCAGCGACAATGATCAGCGGTCGCGGCGCTATTTCAGGTATCCAATCTATCGTCTCGAAAGAGTTGCCGTAGACGAGTAGCAGTGCGCCACGAGCGAGGATGCCTCGCAGGAACTCGTTCTCCACGTAACGGCGCCCGACATGCATCACCCAGGGCACGTTGTTAGCGCCACCGTGTAACAGCCATACGCGTGTAAAGCGCTCATCCAGTGCCCCCGCCACGGCCGTGAACGGCACACCGAGACTGGCGCCGACCAGCTCGACGTTGTCCGCATCGAACCACGCCTGCTGTTCTGCCCAGTCGACGGCCAGCGACATAGCGGGCGGCGAGTCCAGGAACGCTTGTTGGATTGCCGGTATGGCGGTAACGGACTCCCAGAAGGCGTCGAGCTCCTGGTCGCCCCGGTAGGGATAGTCGAGAGCCAGGTAGGCGACGCCCTGTGGGGCGCCGACGAGATCCACGGCGTCCTTGCCCGTGCCTTCACCGCCCATCACGACGATCACAGGAAGCGTCTCGCCGGGCTCTGTCAGCGGCCGCAATAACCGCATATCGACCTGCAATCCCGTGGATGACTCGAGTTGTACGGTCTTGTGAACAACCCCGTTATCGCTCGATTGCAAAACTTCCTGCCGTACGAGCGTGCCGCGTCGTTCGAGAAAGTAATCGTGCTTCGGGATTGCCAGTTCCACCCAGTACAGCCCGACGAGCAACGCCAGGAGCGCGAGCGTGACGAGCGCGATGCGGCGAATGCGGTGACGATTTCTCCTGCCTTCGACCATGCGCGAATTATCGCCGATCGGCGTGCCCATCGGTATTCGCAATGCACGCACGGTGTTGTTTTTTTGCAACGTTGCAAAGTTACGGGCATCTACTCATCTTTTGATGTAACGTTCGAAACTTATTACCGGTCCAATTGTCACTTTAGAAACAGAAATGTAAGGACTGTTTATTGTTTCGATCGCGAAATTGC
>DAOWGY010000156.1 GCA_030641695.1 Gammaproteobacteria bacterium | reverse complement strand
GTCACGTACGTAAACACTTCGGGCGAGGTAAAGGCGGAATCAGATGTTTGCTGCACTTCCGGCAATGCGGTCGAAGTTGTAGAATCGCTCGCTGCAGACGACCTCATTTTTCTGCCCGACGAGTACCTCGCGAACTACGTCGCCCGGCAAACCGAGGTTCGGATCATCACGTGGAAGGGGCGTTGCGAAGTGCACGAGCGTTTTTCGGCGCCGGAACTCGAAGATTATCGGCGGAGCTATGACGACCTGACCATTATCGCGCATCCGGAGTGCCCGCCCGATGTACTGGACGTTGCCGACTTCGTCGGGTCGACGGCGCAAATGACCCGATTCGTGCAAACGAAGCGGCCGTCGCGCGTACTGATGGTTACCGAGTGCTCGATGAGTGACAACGTCGCCGCGGAGATTCCGGACGTCGAGTTCATTCGTCCCTGTAACCTCTGCCCGCACATGAAGCGCATCACGCTCTCAAATATCTACGAATGCCTCGAATCGCTCGCGCCGCGGGTCGAAATCGACCCCAGTGTGGCCGACAAGGCGCGCCTGGCGGTCGAACGCATGCTCCTGCACGGTTGACCTGAGGGGTCCGAATCTGGCTGTATCGGTATCTGCGGACTGACAGAGCTCCTCGCATTTCGGAGACTCTGTCCGGTCATTCATTCTGCGGAGCCTGATATGTCGGCGAGCCTGTTCCATCACGCGTTGATTGGCGCAATGCCATACCTGCCGCGTTCGCTGATCTGGCGCGTCTCCAGGCGATATATCGCCGGCACACACTTGCACGACGCCTGTCGCAGAGTTCAGGAACTCAACGAATCGAAGTGCACGGCGACCATCGACGTGCTGGGCGAAGACAGCACGAGCGAGGAGCAGGTCCGGGCCGCCGTCGAGACGTATCTCACGGCGATCAGGGATATTGATACGCACTCGCTCGATTGTGGTGTGTCGGTCAAGCTCTCGGAATTGGGTTTACGTTTCGATGTTGCCGGCTGCAAGGAAGCGATTCATGCGCTCGTCACCTGCGCTGCTGATCACGGCAGCTTCCTCAGAATTGATATGGAAGACTCGAGCGTTACCACAGTGACGCTCGAAATTTACCGTGAGTTGAGACAGCAATTCGACAATGTCGGGATCGTCATCCAATCCTGCCTGCGGCGCAGCGAACAAGACGTTGCGGAGTTGCTGCATGAGGGACCCACCAACGTGCGGATTTGCAAAGGCATCTATGTCGAGCCGAAGGACATCGCGTTTACCGACGCTGATGAAATTCGTAGTTCGTTCAATAACTTACTTGAGCAGCTCCTCGACGGCGGTGCGACGCGGGTCGGCATCGCAACCCACGACCCGGCGCTGGTCGCGTACGCTGAAGACATGATCGAAAAAATGGGTGTGGACAAGGATCGCTACGAGTTTCAGATGTTGCTGGGTGTCGCCGGGACGCTGCGCAGGAAACTGGTCGCGAAAGGTCATCCGCTGCGTGTGTACGTACCGTTCGGCGAGCTCTGGTATGCGTACTCAATGCGGCGCCTGCGCGAGAACCCGAACATTGTCGGGCATATCGTCGGCAATCTGTTCAGTCGTAGCTGACGTTAGCAGGCGAATTTGATTGGTCGGGGTAGCGAGATTCGAACTCACGACCTCTACGTCCCGAACGTAGCGCTCTACCAGGCTGAGCTATACCCCGATGACACAATCAGAAGCGGCGGCGGACTGAAAATTCGGCGATGGCGATTAGAGCCTGTTTGAAGTCCGAGTCGGGAATTCCGGACAAGGCGCCTATTGCCAGGTCGGCGGCTTCCTGAGCGCGCGCCGCAGTGTACTGGAGCGCCCCGGTTGATTCAATCACTGACTGAATCCGCCCGAGGTCTGTCAGCCCACCCTCGAGGATCGCATTTCGAATCAGCTCGCACTCCTCGCGATTGCCCTGTCGCATGGCATGAATCAACGGCAGTGTCGCTTTACCCTCGGCCAGATCGTCGCCGAGGTTCTTGCCGAGTTCCTCGGGTGAGGCGTCGAAATCGAGTGCATCGTCGACCAGCTGGAATGCCGTGCCGAGATTCTGACCGTATTCGATCATCGCGGCCTCTTCTGCCTCGGAACGACTCGCGAGGACTGCAGCAATCAGTGCGCCCGCCTCGAACAGGCGTGCCGTCTTGCGGTAAATGACCTGCCGATACGCGTCCTCGGTCGTATCGGGATCGTGGACATGCATGAGCTGCATAACTTCGCCGGCGGCTATGGTGTTTGTGGCATCTGCGAGAATTCGCATGACGCGCATGCTGTCCATGTCGACCATCATCTGGAAGGCGCGCGAGTACAGGAAATCACCGACCAGGACGCTCGCCTGGTTGCCGAATACGGCGTTGGCGGAGTCCTTGCCACGCCGTCGTGACGAGGAATCGACAACGTCGTCGTGCAACAGCGTCGCCGTGTGAATGAATTCGATCGTGGCCGCGGCCCGCACATGTTGTTCGCCCTGATAGCCTAAGGCGCGTGCGGCAAGCAGCACAATCAACGGCCGCAATCGCTTGCCACCGCTCGTGACGATGTAACGGGACACTTGCGAGACCAATGCGACGTCGCTCTCGAGACAGTGCGAAATCAGGCGATCGACGGCCTGCATGTCGTCACGGGCGAGGGCGCTTACTGCGTCGAAAGTCAGTGTGTCGAGAGGTTTTTCTACCGCGTGCATTACATCGCGATAATGCCTGAAAGAGGCCGTGTAAGCGACCCGCCACAGCCCATATGCGGTATCATTGGCCGGTCTGCAAGCCTTTGAAATGCAGCAAAATTTTGCGGGCGCCGGGCGTTGACCCGGAGCAGTGGAATCTATAGAATTCCCGCTCTTTTGCGACTGCCGCCCGGCGGGAAATCTCTACCCGATCCGAGGCGTTCGCAAAAAAACACTTAATTCTCAGTAAGTTGCGCAAACCGTGTGACTTACAAGACGGAGCAAACACGATGTATGCGGTTTTTCGCACCGGCGGCAAACAGTACCGCGCGGCAAAAGGTGATGTCCTGCGCCTCGAGAAAATCGAGGCTGCCGAAGGTGCCACGATCGAATTCGACGAGGTTCTTCTGATCGGCGAGGGCAGCGATATCAAGGTGGGTAATCCATTGCTTTCGGGCGGCCTGGTCAGTGGCAAGGTGCTGAGCCAGGGCAGAACCAAAAAGGTCAATATCGTCAAATTCAAGCGCCGCAAGAACTATCTGCGGCAGGGTTCGCACCGTCAGTACTTTACGGAAGTAGAGATTACCGGCATCAGCGAATCGGGAGCGAAAAAGGCTGCGCCCAAGGATGCGGCGGTCGAGAAATCGGCTGCGAAAAAGGCGGCCGCCAAGAAGCCTGCAGCTAAGAAAAAGCCTGCAAAGAAGGCAGCGGCGAAAAAGACCAGTACAAAGAAACCAGCGGCCAAGAAGGCAGCGGCGAAAAAGAAGGCGAGCAAGAAGACTTCTTAACAGGACAGGTACAGACAGATGGCACACAAAAAGGCAGGCGGTAGCAGTAAGAACGGCCGCGATTCGGAAAGTAAACGCTTAGGCGTCAAGATGTTCGGCGGCCAGGTGGTCGTTGCTGGCAATATCATCGTGCGCCAGCGCGGCACGCGTTTTCACGCAGGCGTCAACGTCGGCATCGGCCGTGACCACACGCTGTTCGCAAAAAAGGACGGCCAGGTCAAATTCGAGAGAAAGGGCCCGAAAAACCGCCAGTTCGTC
>DAOWGY010000239.1 GCA_030641695.1 Gammaproteobacteria bacterium | reverse complement strand
GTCATACGCCGGTCAGTCAACTGTGATCCGGCCGAATCGCATTTTTCAGCCAATCGCGCCCCGATGTGCGATCCGGCTCAATCGCAGTCGCGGTTCTAGAACCGCTTGTATGGTAACTCGCACCTGAAATCTGGATGATGGAAGGTGCCGGGATGGGAGGGACATCAAAACCGCTTCTGACCTGTTGGTACAGACCGTAGGAGACTTCGTCCCCATCCCCTCACCACAGAACGCCAATTAAGAATCTAGCTGCGTACACAGCCAATTGATTGCAAGCTTGCGTCCGGTGAGCTCCCGGCTTCACGGCAACTAACCGCGGAGGTCATTGTGTCAAAACTCGTCTCGAAAATCACGCTTGGTATTGATGTATGCAAGCAAGAACTGGTCATCTGTGACTGGGAAACTGAAGCAATCAGCACGTTGGGGAATCAGGCGGGCACGATCAAAGCCTGGCTTAAGTCGTTGAATGGGCCGGTTCGGATCGCCATCGAACCGACCTCGCATTATCACCTGGAGATGGTTGAACAAGCCCACCAGCTGGGCGTCGAGGTCTACCTCATCAACCCTCGGCAGCTGGTGCACTATCGGGTTGCTGTCAATGTTCGCAACAAAACCGACCCGCAGGATGCCTGGCTGCTGGCGCGTTACCTGGCCCATGAGTCCGCCTCGCTTCGACCCTTTAAGCCGCAGTGCGCCAAGGCGCAGCGCCTTTGGGCGCTGCTAAAGCGGCGTGCGGCGGTGGTCCGGGCGCGCACCCAGCTCAATCAAAGCTTCAAAGAAACCAAGCTCTCGATCAAGGCGTTATTGACTGAGATCCAGCACCTGCTTGTGCGTATCGACAAGCACATACAGGCACTCGTGCACGCGCTCGGTTGGTGGGCTGATTATCAGCGATGTCTATCCATCCCCGGTGTCGGCCCGATGAACGCTGCGGCCCTGGTTGCTGTTTTCCACCGCGGCGCGTTCCCCGGCAGTGATGCCTTCGTCGCTTTCATCGGCATCGATGTGCGCCTGCGCGAATCCGGTAAATACAAAGGCAAACGGAAGCTCACCAAGTGCGGTGAATCAGAAATACGGCGACTGTTGTTCTGCGCCTCACAAGGGGCAAGATCCTATCCACTCTTTGACGACTACTACCAAAACCAACTTCAAAAAGGACTATCCAAGATCGCCGCCAAGGTCGTTCTCGCTCGCAAACTCGCCAGAATCGCTTTCACGCTCCTCACCAACCAGCAATCGTTCATAAAAAAGGAGATCGCCTATAGTCATTCGCCATAGAATCTCCAACGGTTAGTAGCAAGCCCTGTAGGAGCGCTTCTTGAAGCGCGATCCGGCTCAATCGCAGTCGCGGTTCGAGAACCGCTCCAACCGCTAGCCCGGCGGCCACCCCAACGATCTGCCACCGAGCAAATGAAGGTGGATATGAAATACGGTCTGGCCAGCGGCCGCATTGCAGTTCATCACGACGCGATAACCGTCATCCGCGAAACCTTCGTCGTCGGCAATTTTCGCGGCAACAAGAAACAGATCACCGATGAGATGCTCATCGCCCGCGCTGAGGTCGTTGATAGTTGCGATGTGTCGCTTTGGAATAACCAACACATGCATCGGCGCTTTAGGATTGACATCACGAAACGCCACCGTTGAGTCCGTTTCGAGAACGACATCCGCCGAGATGTCACCGGCCACGATCTTGCAGAACAGACAATCTCCGTCGCTCATGTTATTCCCCTATTCGACAACCCGACGGCCATAAAACGCATGCGACAGCGTGCCACCGTCAACGTATTCGAGTTCACCTCCCAACGGCACGCCGTGTGCGATCCGGCTTGCCTGAACCTCGTTGTTATCCGCCATGTCGGCGAGATAGTGTGCTGTCGCATCCCCTTCTACGGTCGGGTTGGTCGCAATAATCAGTTCGTCGATAGCGCCATTCGCCAGTCGCTCTTCGAGAGCCGACAATCCGAGCTCCTGTGGACCTATGCCATCCAACGGCGACAGATGGCCCATCAAGACGAAATAGTGACCTCGGAAACCAGTCGCATCTTCGATAGCCATTACATCGGCCGGTGACTCAACCACACACAGTTGTGATTCGTCACGTCCACTGGCAGAGCAAATCGTGCATAGCTCGTACTCGCTCAGCATGCGGCAACGACTGCAATGGCCGATACCTTTAACAGCCTCCGACAACGCTTGTGAGAGATTCGACGCGCCTTCACGATCCCGCTCCAGCAAATGAAAGGCCATGCGCTGCGCAGATTTTCTGCCGATGCCCGGCATACAGCGCAAGGCATCGATCAGGTGCACGAGTAACGGTGAGTAGGACACGTACGACTCAGAATGGCAGGTTCATGCCTGGCGGCAGACCCATGCCGGCGGTCATACCGGCAAATTTTTCCTGCACCGTCTGCTCCACTTTGCTGACGGCGTCATTGAATGCCGCGACCACGAGATCCTCGAGCATCTCTTTGTCGTCTCCGATCAGCGTGTCATCGATTTCGAGCGCCTGAAGCCGATGTTGACAGGTCATCGTCACCTTGACCATGCCACCACCGGACTCACCGGTCACAGTCAGGGACGCCATCTCTTCCTGGGCCTTTTTCATATCGGCCTGCATTTGCTGAGCCTGTTTCATCAACTGGCCGATGCCACCTTTCATTGCATACTCCCTGCTAATCCGACAGCGGCGGATTGATCAGTTCGATCGAGTCGGTTTTGAGTTCTGCGCCGAACAGGTTCTTGAGTGTCTGCACATTTGGATCTGACTCCAGGGACGCACGCGCAGCATCGACACGTTCGTCAGCGACGCGAGTTTCCTCCTGGTTCGGCGTTTCAGCGCTTGTCCCGGTAACGCTGACGTCGACGAGCAAATGCTCACCGAAATGGCTGGATAATGCGTCCGCGAGCGCCTCCTTGCGCGGCCTCGTCAGCAGTGATTCCGAGCGTGGATCGAGGCTGAAATAAACGGTGTTGCCGGAGCGTTTCTGCAACGCACAGTTACCGGCCAGCATGCGTACAGAGCCAGTCAGACGAAGCTCACCGACGAGCTGGCTCCAGTCCGGATCTTGCCACTTTGGACCACGGGCGTCCGGCGCACTAGCCACCCTGGCGTCAGCTTCAGGCGTGACTGCCGGGCGTGCCGCTGCAGCACGCGCCTCCGGCCGCACACCAGCACCTCCGCTATCGCTGCTTGCGCCATCGATCGCCGGCTTGAATGCCAACATGCGCAGCAGGGTCATTTCGGCGCCACTACGCGGGTCCGGTGACAGGTGTAAATCCCGCCGGCCGATCAGTGCGGTTTGATAATACAGTTGCACGTCGGGCGGCTGCAGAATCTCGGCGAGGTTCGATAGCACATCCTCGGAAACCTCGTCTTCGGCGTCTGTTGCGGCAACGACCTGAAAAACCGCAATGCGTTGCAGCATTCTCGCCAGGTCATCGAGCAAGCGAGCGTAGTCCGGGAACTGTTCATCCAGTTCAGCTATCGTATCGATGATGCCCGGCGCGTCCTCAGCAGCGAGGAGCTGCAACAGGCGGATTACATGGTTGCGGTCGATCGTGCCGAGCATCAGCGCTACCGATTCCTCGTCCACCTTGCCGCCGCAATACGCGATAGCCTGGTCAAGCAGGCTCAGTGCGTCACGCAGGCTGCCATCCGCTGCGCGCGCCAGCATCGCGAGCGCTGTCGTCTCAGCATCGATGTTCTCTGCGTCGCAGATATGTGCGAGGCGGTCCTGGATCAGTTTGAGCGTCAGCCGCTTCAGATTGAATTGCAGGCATCGTGACAGCACCGTCACCGGCAATTTCTGCGGATCGGTGGTGGCGAGCAGGAATTTGACGTGGGGCGGCGGCTCTTCGAGCGTCTTCAGTAGCGCATTGAACGAGCTGATCGACAGCATGTGCACCTCATCGATGAGATACACCTTGTAGCGGCCGCGTGCGGGCGCGTACTGGACGTTATCGAGCAAGTCGCGGGTATCGTCTACTTTTGTCTTGGACGCTGCATCGACTTCGATGAGGTCGACAAAGCGCCCTTCGTCGATTTCCCGGCAGGCGCTGCATTCCCCGCACGGTTGCGAAGAAACGCCCTGTTCGCAATTCAGCGCTTTTGCAAGAATTCGGGCGATTGTTGTCTTACCGACGCCCCGCGTACCCGCAAACAGGTAGGCGTGATGCAAGCGCCCGGAATCGAGCGCATTGATCAGCGCCTTGAGCACATGCTCCTGTCCGACCGTGTCAGAAAAGTCTTTTGGCCGCCATTTTCGGGCCAAAACCAGATAGCTCATAGTGAAACCAGGAAGCTCAGAACGCCGTTCATGCAAGTCAGCCAGTGTAACTCACCGACCTGTTGTCGCAAGAGCAAAACACCGCCGCACGCGGCCAGGAATTATGAGTGGCCCGCGCCAGCTGCTCCCCGGCACCCGGCGTCGCCGCTACCGCTGCTCCCTTCCGGGCCTGACGGAGTTTACGGCTGACCGTCGCGGGGAAGCCGACGCGGACCGGCGGCGATTATCGCCGCTCGGCCTCTCGGAAACAACGAAATCTCAGTCCCAGAGGTGCCGATCTTTCTCGATGACCTGGGAGGGTGTGCCGACAATCAGCGGGTCGGGTCCGCGAATGACGCGCTTGTCCTTGTCCGTGTAATCGAGATTCGCCAGAAAGTGCTGCATGCAGTTAAGTCGCGCTCGCTTCTTGTCGTCGGACTTGATGACGGTCCACGGTGCATCGGCCGTGTCTGTATAGAAGAACATCGATTCCTTCGCTTCGGTGTACTCCGCCCACTTGTCCTGGGACAACTCGTCGATGGGACTCAGCTTCCATTGCTTCAGC
>DAOWGY010000332.1 GCA_030641695.1 Gammaproteobacteria bacterium | reverse complement strand
TCAAGAAGTCCGGCATCGATTTTGATTTGCACACATTCGTCGGCGCCGGCGCCTATATTTGTGGCGAAGAAACGGCGTTGCTGGAATCGCTCGAAGGCAAGCAGGGTAAGCCGCGATTCAAACCACCGTTTCCGGCCGGTTACGGCCTCTACGGCCAGCCAACGACCATCAACAATACGCAGAGTCTCGCGAGTGTGCCGGCGATCATGCGCAATGGCGCCGCCTGGTTCGCCGGCCTCGGGCCGGAAGGTTCGGGCGGCACGGCCTTGTTCTCGGTGTCAGGCCATGTCGAAAAACCGGGCAACCATGAATTACCGATGGGTATACCGTTCAGTGATCTGCTCGAGATCTGCGGCGGCGTGCTCGGCGGTCGCAAACTCAAGGCCGTGATCCCGGGCGGTTCCTCGGTGCCCGTGCTGCCGGGCGAGATCATCATGGATTGCACGATGGACTACTCGTCGTTGCAGCAAGCGGGGTCATCATTCGGTACCGGCGCCGTTATGGTCATGGACGACACGACCTGCATGGTCAAGGTATTGCGACGCATATCGCGTTTCTACATGGCGGAGTCCTGTGGGCAGTGCACGCCGTGTCGCGAAGGCACGGGATGGCTGTATCGAATGCTGACTCGTATCGTCGATGGCAAAGGGCGCGAGGAAGATCTCGACAACCTGCTGGACGTTGCCAACAAGATTGAGGGGCACACGATCTGTGCGCTTGGCGATGCAGCAGCGTGGCCCGTGCAGAGCTTTTTGAAGCACTACCACCACGAATTCGAGTACATGATCCGTAATCACGGTCGCAGCATCGTCGATGCTGCTCGCGATGCGGCTGCCTGACGATTATGAGCGACGACACCGTAACCATCGAAGTTGACGGCAAGCCGGTCGAGGCTCGCAAAGGCCAGATGATCATCGAGGCGACTGACGCCGTCGGCGCTTATATCCCGCGGTTCTGTTACCACGAGAAGCTCAGCATCGCGGCCAATTGCCGCATGTGCCTGGTCGAAGTCGAGAAAGCGCCGAAACCGTTGCCCGCGTGCGCGACGCCGATTGCGGATGGCATGAAGATATTTACCAGGTCGCCATTCGCCATCGCGGCTCAAAAGGCGACGATGGAGTTCCTGCTGATCAACCACCCGCTCGATTGTCCGATTTGTGACCAGGGTGGCGAATGTGAGTTGCAGGATCTTGCGGTTGGCTACGGGCGCGACGTATCGCGTTACAACGACGGCAAACGTGTCGTCAAGGACAAGGATATCGGGCCGCTGGTATCCACGGACATGACACGTTGCATCCATTGCACACGTTGCGTGCGATTCGGCGCCGAGATCACGGGAGTGCCGCAGCTCGGTACGACCGAACGTGGCGAGAACATGAAGATCAGCACGTATATCGAGCAGAGCGTCGACCACGAGCTGTCGGCCAACATCATCGATCTCTGCCCGGTTGGCGCCCTCAATAACAAGCCTTATCGATACAGTGCGCGTGCCTGGGAAATGACCCAGCACGCGACCGTGTCACCGCACGATTGCGTCGGCTCGAACCTGTACGCGCACGTTCTTCGCGGCACGGTGAAGCGTATCGTGCCGCGCGAGAACGAGCGCATCAACGAGACCTGGATTTCGGATCGCGACCGCTTCAGCTACGAGGCCATTTACAGCGACGATCGCCTGCTGAAGCCGCGTATCAAAGACGGCCGCCAGTGGCGCGAGATCGAGTGGGAGGAAGCCCTCACGGTCCTCGCCGAAAAAATGCAGCATGCGTCCCCCGACAAGATCGGCATTCTGGCATCACCCGGCACCACGATCGAGGAAGCGCATCTGCTCGCCCGAATAGCAGAACACCTGGGCACCAGCAATATCGATCACCGCATTGCACGCCGTGATTTCTCGGGGCAAGACGACGATTCCTTGTTTCCGTGGCTGGGTTGCGACATCGCCGATGTCGAGAGACAGGACGCAATCCTCGTCGCCGGTAGTAATATTCGCCGCGAAGCTCCCATACTCGCGCACCGCGTGCGCAAGGCGGCGCTTGCCGGCGCACAAGTCAGCTTCGTCAATAGCAGCGAACACGACTACTACTTTGACGTGGCATCGAGTTTGTCCGGTGACGGACTGGTCGAAATGCTTGCCGGTGTCGCAGTAGCGGCCGGCGGCAATGATCTCCCGGACGCGGTGTCCGAACTCTGCAGCAGCGTGACTGCAAATGACGATCAAAAAGCGATCGCGGCTTCGCTGACCAAGGCGGACAGCGCTTTACTACTGCTCGGCAATATTGCCGGGCGCCATCGGGCGATGTCTGCCGTGCGCGCATTGGCAGCTGCCATCGCTGAATTCACGGGCGCCACACTGGGGAGCCTCTCGGAAGGACCCAATTCGGCGGGCGCATCACTGGCAGGGGTTCTGCCGCACAGGGGTCAGGGCGGTGCTGCTCGAGGCACTACCGGGCTTCACGCCGGCGAAATGCTCGATGAGTCGCTCGATGTCCTGGTGCTCGTCAATGTCGAGGCTGGCGCCGATATTGTCTCGACCGACGACGCCATCGGCAAAGTCGCGACACAAGGGTTCACGGTCGTACTCACCCCGTTCGAGTCCGCGGAGCTGCCGTGGGCGGCCAACATGCTGCTCCCTATCGGGACGTTTGCTGAATCGTCAGGCACCTTTGTCAACGTCGCCGGTACCTGGCAGAGCTTCCCGGGCATAGCGAACCCGATCGGCGAGGCCCGACCAACATGGAAAGTTCTGCGTGTGCTCGGCAACCTGCTTGACGCCCCCGGCTTCGACTACGTCAGCACTGAGGAGGTGCGTGATGAACTCATCGCAGGCCTCGGCGACGTGCGGCCGGACAACAGTTACGGTGGCACCCGCAGCATTGCGAAGCCGAATGGCGAAGATGCCGTATCCGGCGATATCGACACCCCAATCTACTCGGTTGACGCATTGGTAAGGCGTGCAACGGCATTACAGTTGACTGTCGAGGCTCGGCTCGCTCACGGTGAGGGTGACGAATCATGATGGACCTGATTCCACAATTCGTCATCGACCTCTGGAGTTCCTTGCCGCCGACGATTCAGTACCTGACGATCGTTACCTGGAAGATCCTGTTCGTTATGATCGGCGTCATCCTCGTTGTTGCGTTCTCGACCTATTTCGAGCGCAAGGTCATTGGCAGCATGCAGTCGCGGGTCGGACCGAATCGGGTCGGCCCATTGGGCCTCGGGCAGCCATTTGCAGATGTGATCAAGTTGCTCTGCAAGGAAGTCATCATTCCGGCTCAATCGAACCGCTTCCTGTTCATCATTGCACCGCTGCTATCGCTGACGCCGGCGCTGGCAGCGTGGGCGGTCATTCCGATGAACGCCACGTTCGTCATTGCCGATATCAATGCCGGGCTCCTGTATGTCCTCGCACTGACATCTGTCGGCGTCTATGGCGTGATTCTGGCAGGTTGGGCAACCAACTCGAAGTATGCATTCCTGGGTGCCATGCGATCCGCAGCCCAGATCGTCGCCTACGAAATCGCGATGGGCTTTGCACTCGTCGGCGTGCTGATGGCGGGCGGCAGCCTCAATATTGGGGACATCATCGAAGCGCAGTCGGGCGGCTTTTCCAACTGGTTCCTGGTGCCACTGTTCCCGCTGTTCCTCGTTTACTGGATATCGGGCGTCGCAGAAACAAATCGCGCTCCGTTTGACGTCGCCGAAGGCGAGTCCGAGATCGTAGCCGGCTACCATGTCGAATACTCGGGCGTCGCGTTCGCGATTTTCTTCCTCGCCGAGTACGCCAACATGGTGTTGATCTCGGCGCTGACTGCAATATTTTTCTTCGGTGGCTGGGCATCACCGTTCGAGGGCTGGACGTTCCTCGGTGAGGACGCCTTGTTGCGGCAAGGAAGCTTCGTCTGGCTGTTCGCGAAGATATGTTTCTTCATGTACACGTTTTTCTGGTTGCGGGCGACGTTTCCGCGTTATCGCTACGACCAGATCATGCGCCTCGGGTGGAAGGTATTCATCCCGGTGACAATCATCTGGATTGCTGTCGAAAGCGTGATGGCATGGATGCAGGTAGGACCGTCGTCCGGGCTCGCGGGCTAAAGGCGGACGTCAGGCCATGAACAGAGCAATCAGCATCGTTAAAACGTTCGCGCTGTGGGAGTTGCTCAAGGGCTTGTCCGTGACCTTGCGAAATTTCTTTCGCCGCAGCGTGACGCTTTACTACCCGGAAGAAAAAACGCCACAGTCACATCGCTTCCGTGGTCTGCATGCACTGCGGCGCTACCCGAACGGGGAAGAGCGCTGCATTGCCTGCAAGCTGTGTGAGGCGGTGTGTCCCGCACTCGCGATAACGATCGAATCAGATGTCGGTGAGGACGGCACACGCCGCACGACACGTTACGACATCGATCTTTTCAAGTGCATCTACTGTGGTTTCTGTGAGGAGGCCTGCCCGGTCGATGCCATCGTCGAAACACGGATTCATGAATACCACATGGAAGCGCCGGGCCAGAACATCATGACGAAAGACAAACTGCTGGCCGTCGGCGACAAGTACGAGGCAATGATCTCAGCCGACAAGGCTGCGGACGCACCTTACCGGTAATCCTGACGATGATATTCGAAGCCATTCTTTTTTATATGTTTGCGACGGTCATGATCGGCGCCGCGCTCGGCGTCGTTTTTTCACGCAATCCCGTGCACTCGGTGATGTTCCTGGTGCTGACATTTTTCCAGAGTGCCTGCCTGTGGCTCATGGCCGAAGCCGAGTTTCTCGCCATCGTGCTGGTGCTTGTCTACGTCGGTGCCGTCATGGTGCTGTTCCTGTTCGTCATCATGATGCTCGAAGTCAACGTCGAGGCGGTAAAGAGGGGACTGACGCGTTACGCACCGCTGGCAATTGCCTTCGCACTTGTCTTGGTCGTCGAGCTCATTCAGCTCATCTGGTTGCGTAGCCAGGACATCCAGGTCTGGTCATCTTTCATTCCGAACCCGGAGGGCTACAACAATACCGAGGCGCTCGGCGCGGTGCTTTACACCGAGCATGTCTACGCGTTCGAAATCGCTGCGGTCATTCTGCTGCTGGCCATTGTTGCGGCCATCACGCTGACGATGCGTAAACGTCCCGGGCTAAAGGTTCAGAACATCTCGAAGCAAGTCGCGGTGCGTGCCAAAGATCGCATTCGAATCGTGAAAATGGACGCGGAGAAGAAGTCATGATCGGCCTGCAGCACTACCTGACCCTGTCAGCCATGCTGTTCGTGCTGAGTATCGCCGGCATCATCATCAATCGCCGCAACCTGATCCTGTTGCTGATGTGTATTGAATTGATGCTGCTGGCTGTCAATTTCAATTTCATCGCGTTTTCGCGATACCTCGGTGATGAAACCGGCCAGGTCTTCGTTTTCTTCATTCTGACCGTGGCCGCGGCCGAAGCGGCAATCGGGCTCGCCATTCTCGTCGTGCTGTTCCGCAACCGGCGCTCTATCAACGTGCAAGAACTCAACACGATGAAGGGCTAGCGGCGCATGTATTCCTACTATCTGACAATCGTTCTGGCGCCATTGGCTGCGGCAATCGTCGCGGGCCTGTTCGGCAAGCAGATCGGTCGCGGCTGGGCTCACTCGATCACGATTTTTGCGGTGGGATTGTCGTGCGTACTTTCGTTCTACGTCCTTTACCAGATGTATTGGGGTGGGGCCACGAGCGAGAACATCAGCGTGTATACGTGGGCCGTGACGGATGGTCTGCGCATGGAAGTTGGTTTCCTCGTGGACCGGTTGACCGTGCTGATGATGGCCGTCGTCGCGTTCGTATCGTTCACGGTGCATATCTACACGATCGGCTACATGAGCGACGATCCGGGCTACCAGCGCTTCTTCAGCTACATCTCGTTGTTTACGTTTTCGATGCTGATGCTGGTTATGTCGAACAATTTCCTGCAGCTGTTCTTCGGCTGGGAGGCTGTGGGGCTGGTGTCATACCTGCTGATCGGCTTCTGGTTCAAACGCGAGACCGCAATCTTCGCCAATCTGAAGGCATTCCTCGTCAATCGGGTGGGTGACTTCGGTTTCATTCTCGGTATAGCCGCCATTTTCACGTTCACTGGTTCGCTGGACTACGTGACGGTTTTTGCCAGCGCGGAATCCGTCGCCGGACAAAGCATCGAGGTGTTTCCCGGTACGCCTTGGAACGCCATGACACTGATCTGCATCCTTCTCTTCATCGGTGCTATGGGTAAATCGGCACAAGCACCCTTGCACGTCTGGCTGCCCGATTCGATGGAAGGCCCGACGCCGATCTCTGCATTGATCCACGCGGCAACAATGGTAACCGCTGGTATTTTCATGGTTGCCCGCATGTCGCCGCTGTTCGAGTTATCGACGACGGCACTGGCCGTGGTTATCGTGATTGGCGCCATTACGGCATTCTTCATGGGCTTGCTCGGCATCGTGCAAAACGATATCAAGCGTGTGGTTGCATATTCCACGTTGTCACAGCTCGGTTATATGACGGTCGCGCTCGGTGCATCCGCCTACAGTGCTGCGATCTTTCATCTGATGACGCACGCGTTTTTCAAGGCACTGCTGTTCCTGGCGGCCGGCTCCGTGATCATTGCGATGCACCATGAACAGGACATTCGCAAGATGGGCGGCGTTCGCAAGTACATGCCAATTACCTACTGGACGGCATTGATCGGCTCCCTGGCATTGATCGGATTCCCGGGCACGGCGGGGTTCTTTTCGAAAGATCTTCTGATCGACGCCGTCAAGGAGTCGCATTGGCACGGGCAGGGCGCTGTCTACTGGATCGCGTACCTGAGTGTGCTGCTCGGTGTGTTCGTCACGGCGCTGTATACGTTCCGCATGTTCTTCCTCGTCTTCCACGGCGAAGAGCGTATGGACAAGGAAACGAAGTCGCACCTGCACGAGACGCCGTGGGTGGTTACATTGCCGCTCGTGATGCTTGCGATTCCATCGCTGGTCATCGGCTGGCCAGCCGTCGAGCCGTTACTGTTCGGCGGCTTCTTCGGCGACGCGATCGTTGTCCAGTCAGGTCACGATGTGTTGGGTCACATGGGTGAGGCCTGGCACGGGCCGCTGGCATTGCTTGAACATGCCTGGCAAACACCGGTCTTGTGGCTCGCCATGGCAGGTCTCGCAACGGCATGGTTCCTGTTCCTCAAGCGACCGGATATTCCCGAGACCATCCAGCGGAAGTTCGCGGGTATTTATAATCTCCTCGATCGCAAGTACTACTTTGATGACCTCTATATCAAGGGTTTTGCGGCCTGGGGACGCGGCATCGGCGATTTCCTTTGGAAACGTGGCGACGAGGACCTGATCGATGGCGTGCTCGTCAACGGTACGGCCAATTCCGTCGTCAGGCTTGCTGGCGTCATGCGCCAGCTGCAAAGCGGCTACCTTTACACTTATGCCTTCGCGATGATCATCGGCCTCACGATGTTCCTCGGCTGGCTGATCTGGTTCCGGTAGGTCGGGGCGCTCATGGCGATGTCTGAATACCTGCTGAGTATCCTGATCTGGCTGCCGATCGCCGGCGGCGTGCTGCTACTCGCTATCGGTGATGATGACGACGCGAGTTCGTCGCGCGCAGGCGCGATGCGCTACGTTGCGCTCGCTGTATCCATACTGACTTTTATCCTGAGCATCGGCCTGTATACAGGTTTCGACACGACCACGGCCAACATGCAGTTCGTGGAGCGTACCGGCTGGATCGCGGCAATCGACGTCTGGTACTACCTCGGTGTTGACGGGCTTTCGGCGCCGCTCATCCTGCTGACGACCTTCATTACGCCACTCGTTGTGATCTCAGGCTGGGACGTTATTCGCTCGCGCCCGGCACAGTACTTCGCTGCATTCCTGATCATGGAAGGCCTGATGAACGGCGTGTTCTCGGCGCTCGATGGCCTGCTGTTCTATGTGTTCTGGGAGGCCATGCTGGTACCGATGTTCCTGATTATCGGCGTGTGGGGCGGCGAACGGCGCATTTACGCGACGCTGAAGTTCTTCCTCTACACGTTCCTCGGCTCGGTGCTGATGCTGGTCGCGTTCATCTACCTGTATCGCGTCACCGCGAGTTTCGATTTGTTCGACTGGATGAGCGCGCCACTGGGCCTCACCGCGCAAAAACTGATTTTCGTCGCCTTCCTGCTCGCATTTGCGGTGAAAGTGCCGATGTGGCCGGTGCACACGTGGTTACCGGACGCGCATGTCGAAGCGCCAACAGGCGGCTCGGTCATCCTGGCAGCAATCATGCTGAAGATGGGCGGCTACGGTTTCGTGCGCTTGTCGCTGCCAATCGTCCCCGATGGTAGCAAGTACTTCGCCGGCATGATGATCGCCTTGTCACTCATAGCCATTGTCTATATTAGTTTCGTCGCACTGATGCAGCGGGACATGAAGAAACTCATCGCGTACTCGTCGATCGCGCACATGGGTTTCGTGACGCTCGGCTTTTTCATTGTTTGGCACCTGTTCGGCGAGAGTGGTGCGGTGCTGGGTATATCCGGTGGCATGGTGCAGATGCTGTCGCATGGCCTGATATCGGGCGCGCTGTTCCTCTGCGTTGGCGTGCTCTATGACCGCATGCACAGCCGCCAGATTTCCGATTACGGCGGTGTCGCGAATACGATGCCTGTCTTCGCGGCATTCATGGTGCTGTTCGCAATGGCCAACGCCGGGCTTCCCGGCACCTCGGCCTTCGTCGGTGAATTCATGGTGATCATTGCGAGCTTCAAGGCCAATCCGTGGTTTGCGTTCTTCTCCGCGACGACTTTGGTCCTGGGCGCGGCGTACACCTTGTGGATGATCAAGCGCGTGGTCTATGGCGAGGTTGCCAATGAAAACGTCGCGGCGCTCGAGGATTTGAATATTCGCGAGTTCATCGTACTGGCCGTCCTGGCGTTCGCCGTATTACTTATCGGCCTTTGGCCGGCGCCACTGGTCGACATGATGAACGTGACGATCGAACACCTCGTTGAACAGGCAGGGCAGACAAAGTTCTAAATTGAGATTATGGAATTAATGAGTTTCATTGCAGCCGCACCCGAGATGACCCTGTTGGGTCTCATCTGCGTGGTACTCGTGGCGGATCTGTTCGTCGACGATAATCACCGGATACTGACGTTCTGGATGACAATGGCCAGCCTCGGTATCACGTTGTGGGTATTGCTGGCTACGGCGCCGGAAGCGCGTACCGTGCTGTTCAGTGGCAGCTACGTTAGTGACCCGCTTTCCCAGGTATTGAAAATCGCCGTGACAGGATTTGTCGCCGTGTCCTTCCTGTATGCGCGTGATTATCTACAGGCGAACGACCTTCACCGCG
>DAOWGY010000229.1 GCA_030641695.1 Gammaproteobacteria bacterium | reverse complement strand
GTCGCTACCGGGCGACACGTTGTAAATGACACCGTGCTTCGGCGAGACGTCGCTTTCCCCAATCGCCACAGATTCGGTAATCGGGTAGTCCTCGATATACATAGCGTCCTGCCGCGGAGACAGGTCATAACTATCTGCGCGCAGTGCCGCAATGACCGTCCAGGCCCCGAGCGTCATCGTATCCTCGACATACGCGCCCGTTTCTTCCGTCGTACTTATCGGGAAATCCCGAAGCGGGAATACCTCACCCAACAGAACGTTGGTCTGCTCGCCGGTTTCGAGGTTGGTCGACAGACCGTCACGGTACTCTTCGGTCTCGCGATTACGATATTCGAGGCCGAATCCGAGGCGGTGCGCGACGCTTCCGGTCTCGAATTCCTTCCACAGGTTTAGCTCTATACCCGTCACTTCCTGTTCGAACGCGAAAAAGCGATCGATCGATACCGGCGTTGTCGCAGCAGCGCGCTCATCGAGCGTCGTCTGTTTGATGTCGCCCAGCTCATGGAAAACGCGTACGACACCCGTGTCGATGAACCCGTCCGGTGAACCGAACTCGTACGCCAGATTGAAGAGATCCAGATTGTAACTATCGTCGCCTTCAAGCGCGGTTGTCGTGCGGTAGCGGCCGGTTCCGAGCAGCGAGTTCAGGTCGGATTGCGTGTCCGAGTCCTGGTGAATGACGCTGGCCCTGAACGTATTACCGAACGGGTCGTCCGCGACGAATTTTACGATCGCGGTGCGCCGCGTGTAATCGCGCGTGTCCAGAGCTGCGTCGGCAGCAGTGGAGTCAATCTGCTCACCGTCACGCCAGCTGCCGCCCAGCATGAAGCCCAACGCCTGATCTCCGACTGCGAACATTCCCTGCGCGTGCCGGCTGTTGTCCGCGCCACGCCAGGTGGCCAGAACGTCGCCTCCGGTGCCACGGGTGCCCGCGATGTCAAAGGGATCGGGCGTCTGCACGGCAACGACGCCGCCGATTGCCGAACTGCCATAAAGCGCTGACGCCGGACCGTGCAACACCTCGATGTTCTGCACCAGTCCGGCGTCTATGAAATCGCGTGTTGCATTGGAGAAGCTGCCGACGTCGAAGTGATCCGTCAGCGGTACGCCGTCAACGACGATGGCGACTCGATTGCCGCCGATGCCGCGAATATTGATGCCTTCGGTGCCGAAGCGATTGCCGGCTCCCTCGTAGTCAATACCCGGTACATAACGAAAGACGTCGCTCAGCGACGTCGCCATTTGTGTGTTCAGATCGGCGCGAGAGAGAACTGTCACATTGGCGGCGATTTCTCGAATCGAACGTTCGTCCTTGTGAGCAACGATCACGATCTGGTCGATTTGAGCATTCGGCTCGCCAGCCTCTTGCGACGAGCCATGAGCAGCCGCACACGTCCCGGTTAGAGGAGTGAAAAAAAAGCCCGCTGCAACGAACACAGCGGGCATGGAGAGAAAACCGTTACTACGCGGCATCGTCATTTGCTGCCCTATTCAGCTGAGTGTCATACGGTTGCTACCTTGCCAAAAGGCGTGTAGAAAACCATAAGTAAGTACCCCTACACCTGCGATTCAGCGGCGTTTCCCCGATGTTCCTGCTATTGAAATATGCCCACCTCGGGTTTGCTGTTGCCACGATCTCGAGCTTCGTCGTGCGCGGATTCTGGATGATGACGGGGTCCGAAAAACTCGCGCGGCGCATCACGCGTATCGCTCCCCATATCGTCGATGCGCTGTTCCTGGTGACGGGCATTGCGATGGTTTACCAGCTGTCGCTGCCGGTACTGCAAAGCCCGTGGCTGCTCGCGAAATTTGCCGGCCTGATTGCCTACGTTGTTCTCGGTGCTGTCGCCCTGCGGCGCGGCAAGACGATACAGATTCGCCTGATCGCATTCGTCGGCGCACTTTCCGCATTCGCCTACATCGTCGGCACGGCGCTTTCCAAATCTCCGGCCAGCTGGCTCGCGTATCTCACGTAATCTCCCGACGGGGTCGGACCTCTATAATCGATTGTCCCGACGGGGTCGGACCTCTATAATCGATTGAAGGGGAAGCGTTTATATTGATTTTGGG
>DAOWGY010000029.1 GCA_030641695.1 Gammaproteobacteria bacterium | reverse complement strand
TTGATCGAATCGCTGAGGCAAGCAGCATGACTTTCTGTTGGAGCGGTTTTTGGTCACGACGGCCTTATGCCGCGGAGCGCAAGGATGCGCGAGAGCGGCCTCGAACCGCGATTGCGATTAGGCCCGATCGCGCTTCAAGAAGCGCTCCAACAGGGCTCACTACTGGTTGTTGGAGCGGTTCTCGAACCGCGATAGGTGGCAATGTCTAAGCATCCGCTGCAGTTTCTGGAAGTACCTCGCCGCGACCCGGAGAAGCAGGCCGCCGACGAACGCGTGCAGCATTTCGGTGAAATCTACGACAATTACGATGGCGCTGATGCCGCGCAGCAGTCGGGGAGATGCCTGTCCTGCGGCAACCCCTACTGTGAGTGGAAATGCCCGGTGCATAACTACATCCCGAACTGGCTCGAGCTCATCGAGAAGGGCAAGTTGTTCGAGGCGGCCGAGTTGTCGCATCAGACAAACTCGTTGCCGGAAATATGCGGCCGGGTTTGTCCGCAGGACCGGCTTTGCGAAGGCGCGTGCACTCTGAATAATGGCATCGGTGCGGTCAGCATCGGCAACATCGAACGCTACATCACGGATGAGGCGGTTAGGCAGGGCTGGCGCCCGGACATGTCGAACGTGATCGACGCTGGCAAGCGTGTCGCAATCGTCGGCGCGGGCCCCGCAGGTCTCGCTGCCGCGGACATTCTCGCGCGCGAGGGCATTCGCTCGGTCGTCTACGACGCCTATGCGGAAATCGGGGGGCTGCTTACTTTTGGTATCCCGCCGTTCAAGCTCGAAAAGAGCATCGTTCAACAACGACGGAAGCTCCTCGAAGGCATGGGTGTGGAGTTCGTACTCAATACCCACATCGGTGAGGACAAGCCGTTCGATGAACTCGTCGATGAGTTCGACGCCGTATTCCTCGGCATGGGAACCTACACTTACGTTCGCGGCGGCTTCCCGGGCGAGGATCTCGATGGCGTGCACGAAGCATTGCCGTACCTCGTATCGAACGTCAATCGCCAGCTCGGCATCGAGGACGACGTTTTCGCGCATGTAGACCTTGCCGGCAAACACGTCGTCGTTCTCGGTGGCGGTGATACTGGCATGGACTGTAATCGCACGGCGATTCGGCAAGGTGCAGCGAGTGTTAGCTGCGCTTATCGCCGGGACGAAGAGAACATGCCGGGGTCACGCCGGGAAGTGGCGAACAGCAAGGAAGAAGGCATTAACTTCCTGTTCAATCGCCAGCCGCTGGAAATCGTCGGCACCGATACCGTTACGGGCGTCAAGGTCATCGAGACACAGCTTGGCGAACCCGGCGCCGACGGTCGCCGTCGCCCCGAAACCGTGCCCGGCACGGAGGAAATTCTTCCCGCCGACGCCGTGATCATCGCATTCGGTTTCCGGCCGAACCCGCCGTCATGGTTTGAAGGTGCGGGCATAGAGACGTTGCCAAGCGGACGCGTGCGTGTTGCTACCCTTGGCGACTGTCCTTTCCAGACGACCAACCCGAACGTGTTTGCCGGCGGCGACATGGTGCGCGGCTCCGACCTCGTCGTTACAGCCGTCTTCGAAGGTCGCGAGGCGGCGAAGGGCATCTCGAAGTATCTCGGCGTCTGGTAAACCCGAAAAGGGCTCTGACCCTTTTTTGTATCCTGCTACTATGCGGCGGGGCCCCCAACACCAATAACAACAAGTCCCAGCCCCGGGACAGGAGTCACCCATGTCGGATAAAGCCCCACCCGAGTTAACTTTCCGTGCAATCGTACTGGCGATCGTGCTGGCCGTGATACTGGCTGCCGCGAACGCCTACCTGGGTCTCTTTGCCGGCATGACGATCGCGTCGGCGATTCCTGCTGCTGTCGTGTCGATGGCAGTGCTGAAGATGCTCGGCGGCGGCCATATTCTCGAGAACAACATCGTCGCCACGGGAGCCTCGGCGGGAACATCGATCGCGACCGGGGTGATATTCACGATACCGGCACTCATCCTGCTCGGATACTGGATCGACTTTCGCTATACCTGGGTCCTGGCCATCGCAGGACTGGGCGGTTTGCTGGGCGTGCTGTTCTCCGTACCTCTGCGGCGCTCCCTGATCGTGGACCAGGGCCTCGCGTTTCCCGAAGGTAAAGCAGCGGCGGAGGTCCTGCGCACGGGCGACCGGCCGGGCGAAGGACTGAAGATTCTCGCCGGTGCAGCAGCGATCGGCGGCCTGATGAAACTTGCTGCGGGGAGCGGTTTGCGCCTGATTCCCGACACGGCAGCGGTTGCGACCTGGTTCGACAAAACGATCGGCTACTTCGGCACCAACCTGTCGCCGGCATTATTCGGCGTCGGCTATATCGTGGGACTGAACATCGGTGTCGTGATGCTGGCGGGCGGCGCCATCGCATGGGTCGTCGCAATCCCGATCTACAGTACGTATTTCCTGGCCGCGGATCCTGT
>DAOWGY010000335.1 GCA_030641695.1 Gammaproteobacteria bacterium | reverse complement strand
CTGATGCGTTGCTGGATGCCGAGGAGCGACTCGCGCGCATCGGCATCGCGCTGGAGGATGTCGAGGCGGACGATTTGTTCGTGTCGCTCAAACAACTCCGACGCCGGTTGCGCGACAAAAAGCTGCGGCTGTTGTTGCTTTGCGATGAGGTCGAAGAGCTTATCAAGCTCCATGAAAAAGACCCGTCGTTGCTACGCAAGTTGCGGCACGTGGTGCAAAGCGGTGAGGATATCCGCACCGTCCTCGCATCGACCATTCGTCTATGGGCGTTGGCCGATCAGAAAGTGGACACTTCGCCTTTCCTGCACGGGTTTACACCACCGCTTTACATCGCACGCCTCTCGGAAGAAGAGGCGCAATCGTTGATCGAGCAGACCCAACTCGGCACGGATGAGAGACCTCAGTTCGAGGACGGTGTAGTCGAAGCAATTCGTGAGCGCTGTGACAACCATCCCTACCTGGTTCAGCTTGTCTGCAAGCGCTACGTCGAGACGGGTGGACTGGACGAGGCGATCGAGCAGGTGGCCACCGACCGGATGGTGAGCTATTTCTTCTCCGTCGATTTCGAGATGCTGTCTGAAACCGAGGGCGACATTATCCAGATGATCGCCGGACAGTCCCCGGTGTCGAGCCACGCGCTTCGTGAAGAACTCTCGCTCGGGCCCGATGCACTCGAAGGTACCTTGCGTCGCCTGGCGAACCTCGGCTTCATCCGCAGAAATTCAGAGCAAGGATTCGCAGTGGCGAACTACTTCTTCCGCCGCTGGCTGAATGAGACCCGGGACCACGCGATTCCCTCGACTGCGCCCGCGGTTCCGGCTGCGATTGCCAGCAAGGAAGAACCTGTAGAGGAAAGCGATGACGAAGGTTCCGCGGGAGGACTCTTCGCTGAGATGAGGCGCCGCAGCGTGTTCCGCGTCGGGATCGCTTACGCCGTTGTCGCATGGCTCTTGCTGCAGGTCGGAGAAATTGTTTTTGATTTTCTTGAAGTTCCCAATTGGGCCGGCAAGTTGCTGCTCGTGTTTCTCGTGCTCGGACTGCCTGTTGCGCTCATTCTCGCCTGGGCCTTCGAGCTGACGCCGGAAGGCGTGAAGCGTGATCGGGGGTGAATAGCCTAGAAGTTGTAGATCGCCGATAGCGACACCGTATCCACGCGATCGGCGAAGTCCAGCGCGAGGTCAATCTGGAAGCGTTGCATTGCCACGCCGAGACCCGCTGAGAAGTGCACATCGTCGTCTCCGGGTGGCAGTATCGCCTGGAGGAATAGATCGTCAATCGTGGCCCGTACCTGGTGATCGGGCTCGAGCCAGCTGCCGAGACGCAAGGCGATGATCGGCGTCGAATCCAGGAAGACGTATTCCGCCCCCAGGTGCAGCGTATTGATGTCGTCGATCGTCTGGTCGTCGAGCTGCAAACTGGACGAGATACTCGAGTACTCGACATGGTCCCACTGAAAACTGATGGTCAGGCGGCCACTCGGCGCGCGATACGCAATGCCGAGCCCGTAGGTATCGGGAAACTCGACGGGATGCCCGAACACCTGAAAAAACACACTGCCGGGCGGGACGCCAAGGTCAACGGCTTGTCCTGCGACGGCCTCAACGTCGATCTTGATTTCCGGCCCCTGCCGGTAGACGCCGCCAATACTCCAGCTCTCTGTCAGTCGCCACAGAATCCCGCCGGTCAAAGTCCAGTCAGCGTCGTTGGACGTGCTGCGTTCTCCGATAACGGACCTTTCCGGCAGGTACGAATTCAATCCGAAGATGCCCGCGAGAGTGTCATCATCCGCAAGGTATTGCGTCGCGCCTGTCTGCATCGAAGCATCGTTGTAAATTACGCTGAGTCCGAGATCGACGCGGTCGCTGATTCGATAGGCTGTGGACAACCCCCAGCTCACCATTTCCAGATCGCTCCACACTCGCTGGTCAACTTCCCGGACCTGGCAACAGTCGGTACCGCCACTGAAGAATCCCTGCGTCTCGCCAAAGAACTCGAGGTTTGCGAGCTCATGCCGGAAGAATGCGAACGTCCATTTCCCCGTTGGGTAGGCGAATGAGAGAAAGGAAATTCCGCTAACGCTGTATTCTGACGTCGTCGTTCTGAGACCGACCGTCGTATCGATACCGTTGCCGCTTGGGAGGTTTTCTAACCTGCCGCCTTCGGTAAACGGCATCGAATGACTCCAATTGCGTACTTCGAGCGAGAACTCCGGTTTCAGTAGCTGCGTCAATCCGGCCGGATTGGCGATTGCCGCGGTGGCGTCATCCGCGAGGCCGACGAAGGCCCCGCCGAATCCCATGCTGCGCGCACCCGGGTCGGAGAAACTGAGCTGCAGGGGAACGATCGACTGCTGGGCCCAGGCATCGATTGGCATCAGCAACCCGGCAAGGAGCAGTATCAGTACTCCGGCTTGGGTCGGCGGTCGATCGACTCGCATTGCCATTGGCGCGTCGCCTGCAGGGCTTTACATTGTCGAAACGCTACGCGCCGGAATAGGGGGCCTCAATAGGGGCTTCCACTTACCGGATTATCAGAATCAATGCTTTGGACTCGCCAGCTAAAAAGAAACACCAGGCCCCTTTCCCCACGGGGAAACAGGCCCGGCGCTTTTTCCGGTGATCAGTTCTTCGCGGCGATCTTGTCGGAACTGATATTCATCGCAGCCACGGCTTCCTTCGTGTCGATGACGTCATTGGCCATGAAACGAAAGTTCACCATCGCGGCGGCGTAACCATCGCCTTCGGCGATGATCGCGGCGGCGGTGCCGTCCGAGACCACGGCGACTTCGAAGCCTCGCTCGAGCAGTTCGCGCAGATGCGCTTCGGTGCACAGGTTGGCGGACATGCCGGCCAATATAACCTTGTCGATGCCGCGCTTACGCAGTTGCAACAACAGATCGTTGTTCTCGGGTCCGTAGACCTTATGCGGGCTCGCGACAATCGTCTCACCGTCATTGATGTAGGGCTTGTACTGCGCAAGGAAATCCGCACCCGAATTCTCGAAGCCGTCGAGGTCCAGGTGACCCGCGCGATCGAACATGCCGATCGTGTGCATCAGGGTTTCCAATGCGCCCTCGAACTGCCAGCCCTTGTCGGTCGGGTAGTAGTAGTGCGG